>NZ_JBEOPP010000051.1:0-34100 GCF_040310185.1 Shewanella sp. T24-MNA-CIBAN-0130
AAATCCCCACCAGAATACTGGTAGGGATTATCTTTCATCTGCAGGATCGGTCAAGTGCTCTTAAACGATCGGCATTGCTGCATTAATGTGGGGCTTTTTTTTTGTTAATTTTAACAGCCTTTTCTCATTTAACCGTAACCTCTTTATCAAATTAAAGGTGATATTTACATCTTTATTCACTTGTTATCCATATCATAACTAATCATTTATTTTATCAAGGTGTTAAATCAACAAAGTATAAGTATACTTATGATTGAATTATGGTTTTATCAATTTAAAGGTGTTATTGCCAATTCTATTGCAGATTTAGTATTTTTTTGACTTATTTATTGAATTTTATTTAGTCGACATTATTGAATGTTACTTATTTGGTAAGACCAATTTACAAAAAGATAGCATTTTTGTTATAAATTGTTTATATTTCGTGGCAGAATTTGGGTTTACAGCCTCAGTTTGCTGTTTTTACCATGAAATATAACGTCATTGAATAAGCGTAGAGCTTGAATATTTATGCTTTCCTAAATAGTTTAAGTTTTTTATGTTGTCGTTAAGCGGTTGTTGTCTTGGTGCAAGTTTGTGACTTTGCACCGTGACCGCGCATTGGGGACGGTACATAATAGTCAACGCAATTGTTTGATGTTTAACAGACAAAGTGAGAATACATGACATCGATATCAGAGCAGTTATCCGATGCACTAGGCATCATGGTAATGGGCATGGGCTTAGTGTTTATTTTTTTGAGCATCTTAATCATCGCTATTGGCATTATTGCCAAGCTTTTTCCTGCACCAGAAGCGACAGCGACAGCGACAGCTACACCAGTGCCAGCAACACCTTGTGCACCGGGACATACCGGCTTAGATCCTAAGCTGATTGCCGCAATTACCTCAGCGATACATCAATACCGCGCAAAATAAATTTGGAGTCATTATGATCAAGCCATTAGCATTAACCGATGTCGCTCTGCGTGACGCACACCAATCATTACTGGCAACCCGTTTACGTATCGACGATATGCTACCCATCGCGCCGCTATTAGACAAAGTGGGTTTTTGGTCACTCGAGTCATGGGGCGGCGCTACATTTGATTCATGCATTCGTTATTTAGGCGAAGATCCATGGGATCGTATTCGCGAATTGAAAAAAGCCATGCCTAATACACCACAGCAAATGCTGCTTCGAGGCCAAAATCTATTAGGTTATCGCCATTATGCCGATGATGTCGTCACTCGTTTTGTCGAACGGGCGCATGCTAATGGCGTGGATGTTTTTCGTATTTTTGATGCCATGAATGATGTACGTAATTTAGAAACGGCAGTTAAAGCAGTTAAAAATGTCGGTGGTCATGCCCAAGGGACTATTTCTTTTACCACAAGTCCTGTTCATACCATTGATACATGGGTTGATATGGCCAAGCGTCTTGAGGATATGGGCGCCGATTCATTATGCATTAAGGATATGGCCGGTTTACTTAAGCCTATGCAAGCCTATGAGCTTATCAGTCGTTTAAAGTCGCAAACCGACTTAATGATATCTATGCATTGTCATGCGACGACTGGCCTCAGTACTGCGACCTATCAGAAAGCGATTGAAGCGGGCGTAGACGTATTGGATACCGCTATTTCATCGATGAGCCAAACCTATGGTCACAGCGCGACAGAAACATTAGTGGCCATGGTTGAAGATACTGACAGAGCAACCGGTTACGATATGGTGCTGCTCGAAGAGATCGCCGCTTACTTTCGTGAGGTGCGTAAAAAATATGTGCGTTTTGAAGGTACGTTAAAAGGGATAGATTCACGAATTTTACGTGCTCAAGTGCCTGGCGGCATGTTAACCAACATGGAAAGTCAGCTTAAAGAGCAGGGCGCAGCAGACAAAATGGATGCGGTGCTGGACGAAATCCCACGGGTGCGCGAGGACTTAGGTTTTCCTCCGCTGGTAACGCCCACATCGCAAATTGTCGGTTCGCAATCGGTCATTAACGTACTAATGGGCGAGCGTTACAAGTCGATGACCAAAGAAACCGAAGGGGTATTGAAAGGCGAATATGGCGCCACGCCAGCACCTGTGAATGCCGAACTTCAAGCTCGAGTACTTAAAGGTGAACAAGCCATTACCTGTCGTCCGGCAGATTTGATTGCACCTGAATTGGACAAGTTGCGTGCAGAGTTAGCTCAAAAGTCTGCGGAGCAAGGTTTCACCTTAGCAGCTGATGTTGACGATGACGTGATGACTTATGCGCTGTTTAACCAAATTGGTCTACAGTTTCTTAAGAATCGTGGCAACCCCGATGCCTTTGAACCTGTTCCAAGTGCCGATGATCTTCAAGTTAACACCGATAGTGGCCCAGCAACTTATACGGTTAATGTCGAAGGGCAACGTTTTGTGGTGGAAGTGAGTGAAGGTGGTGATATCAGCCATATTGCACCCACCTCAGCCGCGCCGGTTGCTACAACGCCAGCACCAGCGGCCTCAGCCACTACGGGTGAGATTAAGTGCACCATGGCGGCACCCTTATCGGGGAATATTTTTAAAGTGTTAGTCGATAATGGTCATGCAGTCAAAGCCGG
Source organism: Shewanella sp. T24-MNA-CIBAN-0130 (assembly GCF_040310185.1). Taxonomy (NCBI): domain Bacteria; kingdom Pseudomonadati; phylum Pseudomonadota; class Gammaproteobacteria; order Alteromonadales; family Shewanellaceae; genus Shewanella; species Shewanella sp. T24-MNA-CIBAN-0130. The sequence goes on from NZ_JBEOPP010000051.1 coordinate 2,574, forward strand.
TGAAGTGATCATTATCCTTGAAGCGATGAAAATGGAAACTGAAATTCGTGCCCAAGAAGATGGTGTAGTCATTCAGTTAGCGGTTAAGCAGGGTGACAGTGTAACCGTAGGTTCTACATTGTTATCACTAACATAAGAGGTCTAAATGGAAGGATTATTGGCCTTTTGGGGCGAAACGGGTGTCGCCAACTTTAGTGGTGGTCAACTACTGATGATGGCGGTTGGTTGTTTATTGCTATTTTTAGCAATAATTAAAGGTTTTGAACCACTATTATTATTACCCATTGGATTTGGCGCTATATTAGCCAACATCCCAAACGCTGGCTTTACCGATGAAGGTGGTTTGCTGTTCTACGCCTATCATGTAGGGATCGAAACCGGTGTATTCCCATTGCTCATTTTTATGGGGGTAGGTGCATTAACTGACTTTGGGGCATTAATTGCCAACCCTAAAACCTTATTACTTGGTGCTGCGGCACAATTTGGCATTTTTGCGACACTACTGGGTGCTATTGCCTTAAATTGGGTGCCTGGTTTTGAGTTTAGTATGCAAGATGCCGCTGCCATTGCCATTATTGGAGGTGCCGATGGTCCTACAGCGATTTTCTTAGCCTCCAAACTAGCGCCTGAATTGTTAGGTGCCATTGCGGTTGCGGCCTATTCCTACATGGCGCTCGTGCCGTTAATTCAGCCTCCTATCATGAGGCTACTGACCACCAAAGCTGAACGTGAAATCAAAATGGAGCAATTGCGTGAAGTCAGCAAAATGGAAAAAATTATTTTTCCATTGATGGTACTAGGATTAACCATTTTATTTTTACCTGCAGCAACGCCATTAATCGGCATGTTCTGTTTGGGTAATTTAATGCGCGAATCAGGCGTGGTAGACCGTTTATCGAAAACGGCTCAAAATGAGTTAATCAACATTGTGACGATCTTTTTAGGTCTTGCTGTCGGCTCTAAATTATCAGCTGATCAATTTCTGCGTATCGAAACCCTCGGTATTTTAATCCTTGGCGCGGTCGCATTTAGTATTGGTACCGCTTCTGGTGTATTGATGGCTAAATTAATGAGTAAGCTTACTGGGGGGAAAATCAATCCGCTTATTGGTGCTGCAGGTGTTTCTGCTGTGCCAATGGCAGCCCGTGTGGTGAATAAAGTGGGATTGGAGTCTAACAACCAAAACTTCTTGTTAATGCACGCCATGGGCCCTAACGTTGCCGGTGTGTTGGGTAGTGCCGTTGCCGCCGGCGTATTGTTGGCAGTGTTAGGCTAAACGTTATCGATTGAGTTGAAAAGCCAATGCGCCAGCATTGGCTTTTTTGTTTTTATCTCAAAGGTAAAGTAGATACTGCTATTGGATTTATATTGGCATAGTTAACTTTTAATACTGAGCAATCGTGGCGTTATGGTTGTGAAAGAATTGTTTGCCCTAGCATTAGTCTTTATCACATAGGTGTCAAAGATAAACAGCAAGGCGGTATGTTTTACAAACTATATTGGTAAGAAGAAATTGCCCAAACGGTTACTTTTTAAATGCTACTCTTAGCCTGCAAATAAAAACAACAAACCGACTAGGTTACGAATATGTTAAGAGTGCTATCTGTTCATTAAACGCACTATATCAGTTTAAGAAGTGTTCACTGACTCACCCTGAATATTGGTATTTTAGCTTATTTGTATGTCCATCATATTGGGTATCACAAATCGAAAGATAACATATACTAAAGTCCATTTTTAGCAGAAAGCTTATCCGTATACCTCTTTATAGGTATCTAAGTTACCGTTTTTGTTAATAGTTTTATTACCAAGATAACATCAGCCTAAAATACTATTAGTTCGACAGGCCGTTAATTTTACCGGTCAAAAGTCGCAAATTTTGAATTAGCGTCAATATCTAGGCAAACAAGCATCTAAAATGCAGGATAAATCACGGAAATGGATTCGTGAAGCCGCTAAAGTTAATACCAGTTAACTTGATAGTCATATATTTTACGTATATTTAACTTACCGGTAATTTAACTTAACTTAACTCAAAATAACAATTAGGGATGTAAGATGAATAACAAACTGCTTGCTAGTCAAGTTGCAGATAAGGCTTGCCACAATTCTACTGCAGCTAAAAAATGGGCTTTATCAGCATTAACCTGTTCGGTGTTATTGGCCATGGGAAGCGCCAATGCCGCAGACGTCAAAGTTACTTCGGTTGCCGATGCTGTTACTCAAGGTACCGTAAACGCGAATTTAAATTTACGCTATGAATCGGTCGATCAAGAAAATGCATTGAAAGATGCCGATGCATTGACCTTGCGTACCCGCTTAACCTTTGCGACGGCCGAGTATTATGGATTAAGCGCTTTGGTTGAGTTTGAAGACTCTCGCAGTGTGGCTGGGGTAAATGATTACAACGACGCCATTGGCAATAATACTGATTACTCAGTGATTGCAGACCCTGAAACCACTGAATTAGACCAAGCGTTCTTACAATACAAACGCAGTGGCTTTAAAGCCAAAGTGGGTCGCCAAGTGATAGCACTTGATAACATGCGTTTCTTAGGCCATGTCGGCTGGCGTCAAGATCGCCAAACATTCGATGCTGTCACCCTGCAATATGGTATTAATGACTTTAGCATTGATTATGGCTACCTCTACAAACGCAACCGTATTTTTGCTGACATTAAAGACATTGATTCAAAAGATCACATCATCAATGCATCATACAATTTAGGTTTGGGTAAGCTTAGCGCTTATGGCTATTTACTCGAAGAAGATACTAACATTGACAATGGTATTGACACCTATGGTGTTCGCTTTGCTGGTGCCAAAAATCTCGATAAAATTAAACTACTTTATACCCTAGAATATGCCACTCAAGATGCTGACAAGGCAACAACCTCATATTCTGCAGATTATATGCTAGGAGAAATCGGTGTAGGTGTTAGCGGTTTAACCTTTAAAGTAGGTTATGAATTACTCGGTTCTGACAATGGCGAGTACGGTTTTGCGACGCCACTGGCCACTTTGCACGCATTTAATGGTTGGTCAGATCAATTCTTAGCCACACCCAAGCAAGGCTTGGCCGATACTTATGTGTCAGTCGGTGGTAGCTTAGTGGGCGGCAAATGGGCGCTGGTTTATCATGATTTTGAAGCTGACGAGTCAAGTGCCACTGTTAATGATTTAGGTAACGAAGTAGATGCGGTATTTAGTTTACCTATTGATAAACATTATACCGTAGGCGTTAAATACGCCGCTTACTCAGCGGGCGATGCCGGCGCTGGTAAAGTCGATACCGATAAAGTGTGGTTGTGGGCAAACGCTAAATTCTAATCATCAATAAACGATAAGCGTACTATTTTGTAAAAAAGCGAGTATCAATAGATACTCGCTTTTTTATTACTATTTGACGCTATTAGCGCGAAACATCACGAAACGGCTGGTTGTTGCACCGGTGTTTCGTCAGAGTAAAACTGTTCAACATCAAGCTGGCCTTCACTTTTACCTATCACAACCGCGGTCATCATATCGCCAGTGATATTGGTTGCAGTGCGGATCATATCAACAATACGGTCAATGGCTGCGATAAAGGCAATACCTTCAAGTGGTAAACCAATAACGCCTAATGTCACTGTTAACATTACCATCGCGCTACCCGGTACACCCGCGGTTCCGATAGACGCGACCGTTGCGGTTACCGCAATCAACATATAGTCAGTCATATCGAGCGAGATGCCATAAATTTGAGCAATAAAAATGGCCGCAATGGCAGGGTAAATTCCGCCACAACCGTCCATATTCATGGTTGCACCTAATGGCAACACAAAAGCACTGTAACGTTTTGATACTCCCATAGCCTCAGTACAGCGAGTACTTGCTGGCAAGGTTCCAAAACTTGATGCGGTACTAAAGGCGACAATTTGTGCTGGTATGGCTTTGCGGAAAAACTTCAACGGACTAAGACCAGCAGCAAATTTCACTAATCCGCCATACACAAACACTATGTGTATTGAGGCGGCAATATAAATCGCAAGAATAAACTTACCTAAAGGCAATAACGTGCTTAACCCATACTCGCCCACAACCCATGCCATTAAGCCAAATACACCAATTGGCGTTAGCTTTAACACCATACGTGTTAATTGGAACATCACTTCAGCACCGGCTTCGATGGCATTTTTTAAGGGGGCAGCTTTCTCACCAACAGTATTAATGGCGATACCAACCAAAGCGGCAAAAACGATGATTTGCAATACATTGCCGTCAGCTAAAGAGGCAAATGGATTAACAGGGATCATGTTAAGCAGCACTTGTGCGAAGCCAGGGATATCTCGTTCACGCACTTCAGAGGTGGCTAACGCGAGGTTACCGCCCATGTCCATAAGACTGCCAACCGTTAACCCAATAAATGAAGCTATCGTGCCAGTAAACATAAACATGGCTAAGGTTTTAAAGCTTAAGCGTTTTAAATTACCTTGCGAACCCAGCGACGTAATACTGACCACTATGGCGCAAAATACCAAAGGAGCGACCAGCATTTTAATGGCACTAATGAACAAATCGCCAAGCGGTTTTAACATCACGGCTGATTCACCTAAGCCGACGCCTGTGAGCGTCCCCAAAACAAAACCAGCAATGACTTTCTGCCAAAAAGGGATGCGATTGAGCGTTTTCAATATCATGAAAGTTCCAAATTATGTCATTATGACGTCACTAAATCTGACTAGACAACGTCGTTGTGCTTGACTCATTACGTTCACTAATGAGTGATTAATTACTAAAAGCTAAACCTTTCGATGGCGATATGGTGCTGTATTACTGTCTAGCTTGTTGAAGGCGATGGATGGTGTTTATACTCAACCGTTCGCTAATCAACCTGATAAGGTTAATAAATATTAACTGCATTGTATGAACTGAACGAATGACAAACAACGTTATTTTATTATAACTTAGATGAATAACTAACTTTGTTATTATAACTTATATGAATAATTAACTTTGTTATTATAACTTTACGTTTTTTTACTAATCATTAACTGATTAAGCTATAACGGGCCAATGCACCTAAATGGCGTGGCACAAAATGAAGCTTTGAGGTAATGGATGTTGTCACCATTTGATGAGAGCCTGTTGATATTTGAAGATGATTTTTTGTAGCTGTTTGTGGCAATTTTCTACAGGCAGAGTTAATGAGGTTGAGTTGTTGTAGATGAATAAGTGATAACGCAGTAGAAAAAACCACTGCTGCTAGCAGTATTTGCCTAAACAGGTGAGTTTATGGGTAAACAAGCGTCTTTGTCGCTAATATTTGCGCCACATCATATTCATCCAAAGTGTTAATCATTTTTTTTGCGAACAAATTGTTGCCCCAAAAGAGCAATCGGCCCTAGCTATCATGTTGTTACGCATTTACTCTGAGCAGATTAACGTTAAGATATCGGCTGAGCAAATTCATCGACAAATAGTGATGTTGTCACTTCGTCAGTATGATGAAAACACTATGAATGGGTTCGTTAAATGAATATGAACACTAGTAAAAAGGGTTATCAATGACCAGTTTGTGGTTGATGTTCAGCGGCGCTTTTTTTGCCGCAACCTTATTGCCTGGCGGCTCTGAAGTGTTACTCGTAGGATTATTGAATCAAACACCATCATCATGGCTTGAATTATTGATACTGGCCAGCATAGGGAATACGCTGGGGGCGATAACCAGCTATGGCCTTGGTCGTGCAGGGCGATTAGCCAAAAACCCACAAGATATTCAACGACGTCAATATCGCTATGCACTGGCATGGATTGAAAAATATGGTCTGTGGGCCTTACTATTGTCTTGGTTACCGATAATCGGTGATTTGTTATGTTTACTGGCTGGGTGGCTGAAAATGCCCATTGTGCCTGCTTCATTGTTGATGTTTATCGGTAAGCTATTACGTTACAGCGTCATCGTATTCTTGGTTATGTATATGGTTGAGTATTGATATTTTGTCATTTCTGCAACTGTGGTTATGTTTGTTGTAATAAGAAAGGAGTCGATTTTGAAACTAAATGTAAATCAATGGATATTCGCTGCAGCTATCAGTGCGGCATTGAGTGGTTGTGCATATGACGCCCACAAATCACCGAGTTTACCCCAAGGCGTGAGCTTAATTGAAACGGCCACTGCGTCCGAAAATCAAGTCAGTATTCCCTATAAAAAATATCAGTTAGCCAATGGCTTAACCGTTATTTTACATCAAGACAAGTCTGATCCTTTAGTTCATGTCGATGTAACCTACCATGTGGGATCGGCGCGTGAATTAGCCGGCCGCAGTGGTTTTGCCCATCTATTTGAACACATGATGTTCCAAGGATCGCAACATGTTGGTGACGAACAGCATTTTAAAGTTGTTACTGAAGCCGGCGGAACATTGAACGGTAGCACCAATACCGACAGAACCAATTACTTTGAAACGGTGCCGAGTAACCAATTAGAAAAAATGCTCTGGTTAGAGTCAGATCGTATGGGCTTTTTCTTACCCGCACTGACGAGCGAAAAATTCGAAGTACAGCGAGAAACCGTTAAAAATGAACGCGCACAGCGGATTGATAACCGTCCATACGGGCGATTGAATGAGCGTTTTAACCAAGCATTTTATCCTGCGGGGCATCCGTACTCTTGGCCTGTAATTGGCTGGCCAGACGATTTAAATCGCGCCACGGTTGATGACGTGAAGCATTTCTTCCAACGTTGGTATGGGCCTAACAATGCCACCTTAACCATTGGTGGTGACTTTAATGAAATGCAAACGCTGACGTGGGTAAATAAGTATTTTGGTGAAATCCCAGCAGGACCTAAGGTTAAGCCTGACGCTAAAACCATGGTGACATTGGATAAAACTCGTTATATCTCAATGGAAGACAAAGTACATTTGCCATTGATTTATATAGGTTTCCCAACGGTTTACGTGCAGCACAAAGATGAAGCGCCATTAGATCTACTGGCCAATATTCTCGGTGGCGGCAAAACCTCGCTCATTTATAAAAACTTAGTCAAAGATGGCTATGCGGTACAAGCTGCGGTGAGCCATCCTTGCCAAGAGCTCACCTGCCAGCTATCACTGTACGCAGTGGCGAACCCCGCTAAAGGCGGCAGTCTTGCTGAACTTGAAATCAAAATTAATCAAACCATCGCTGAGTTTGAACAACGCGGTGTTACCGACGACGACTTACAGAAAGTCAAAGTGCAGTTCGAAGCGTCGACTATTTTTGGGATGCAAAGCGTGGCCGGAAAAGTATCAACACTTGCCTCCAATCAAACCTTTTTTGGCAAACCGGACATGGTGGCATCAGATTTAGCCCGTTATGCCAATGTGACCCAAGCCGATGTGATGCGCGTGTTTAATACCTACATTAAAAATAAGCCAATGGTAGTGATGAGTGTGGTGCCAGAAGGGCAAACGCAATTGATTGCCCATGCTGATAATTTCGAGCCTAGTACCTTGCCAATAGCACAAGATGCGGTAACGGGATTAACCGATATTACCTTAGCTAAATCCTCATTTGATCGTAATAAAATGCCGTCGTCTGCCGCCGCACCGTTATTGACCGTGCCACAATTGTGGGACAGTCAACTCGCCAATGGCATTAACGTCATGGGCACCGAAAGTGATGAAACCCCAACGGTCGAATTGCTTATTTATTTAGATGGCGGTCATCGCTTAGCACCCATCAATCAGGCGGGTCTGGCCGAGTTAACTGCGTCCATGCTTAATGAGTCAAGTGCGCAACGCAGCAGTGAAGCACTGGCTGGCGCGCTTGATCTTCTGGGTTCGTCAATTAGCTTTGGCGCGAGTAATTCACAGAGTTACATTAAAGTATCAAGTTTGACCGAAAATCTTGATGCCACGCTTGCCATCGTTAAAGAGCGCTTATTTAGCCCAGGTTTTGTGGCGGCAGATTTTGAAAGACTGAAGCAGCAGCAGTTGCAAGGCTTGCAACATCAAATGTCCGATGCGAACTATCTTGCTCGCAGTGGCTTTTCAAAATTGCTATACGGTGCCGATAGCCCAATGGGGATCAGCAGTGATGGCACCATAACCTCAATATCGGCATTAACACTGGCTGATGTGAAGCAATTTTATCAGCAGCAATATCGTGCCGGTAATGCTCAAATGGTGGTGGTGTCAGACTTAAATCAGCAACAGATCATGCCAAAATTGTCGATGTTTAATGAATGGCAAGGCGAGGCGACTCAGGTTGCCGCATTACCTGCACTGCCAACACACCATAAAAACACCATTTATTTGATTGATAAACCGGGAGCCGCTCAGTCGGTCATTGATATTGGCCAAGTGTCGTTACCTTACGACACAACGGGTGATTACTTTAAGGCTTATTTGATGAACTATCCATTAGGGGGAGCATTTAACAGCCGTATCAATCTTAATCTACGTGAAGATAAAGGTTACACTTATGGCGCTCGCACTCAATTTAGTGGTGCTGAAGATTCGGGTCAGTTTATTGCCAATGCCAGCGTCAGAAGCGATGTGACCGGCTTAGCGTTGGCTGAGTTTGTCAACGAAATTAATGCTTACCAAGCATCAGGTATGACCGACGAAGAAAGTGCCTTTATGCGCAGTTCGATTGCGCAAAGCCAAGCGTTAGAATACGAAACTCCGTATCAAAAAGCCGGTTTTTTAAGGATGATCCAGCGCTATCAGTTAGATAGAAACTTTACCGCTCAGCAAGATGAAATTGTTAAAACCATTTCGACGGATGAGTTAAATAAACTTGCCAGTAAATTATTAGATATCAATACGATGGTGATGTTAGTTGTCGGTGATAAATCCATCGTTGAACCTCAACTAAAAGCGCTGGGGTATCAGATTGAAATGGTGACACTTGTCGACTAGTTGAACACTTGTTACTACGAAGGTTAACACTAGCCTTGAAATACGCTAGTGTTAACCATATATACAGGACATATACGCTTCGCTGCTAGGTTCTAGGCGGACTGCGTCCTACTAGGGTCTAGGAATAGAGCGCCTGCGGCTGCTAGGACAACCTGCGGTCTTCGAGGACGCTACGCTTCTAGAATCTAGGACCTAAAACCTAGCACCTAGAAGGAGCGAAGCACCGCCCTCTGGCGAGCTTGCGAGTTCCTAGAACCTATCAGTCGCGAAGCGACGCTCTCGGTAAGGCGTCACCATTGTCTTCAATCACTGCCCTGTTCTGTTATCCTACAGGAGTACTGAAACGAGCATGTTGAAGTGACTTGGGTATATAATAGGTTGAGCTAATTGGTGTGCTTTAATCGTAATATCATTTTGTGTCGGTTATCCGCTAAATAAAAGATAATGTTTAAGGCTCCATCAAGGGTGACAGAGAGTGTTGCCATTTTTAATTTAAGACCTATAAACAAGTTGATTTATACTTAGTTACATTTTTTTCGCGTATCACTAATCATCTCGTTTATCATCAGGTCTAGCTGTTTACTCGCAATGCGAATCCATAAAAGAGAGTAGTAAATTGAAGTCTTTCAATGAAAAAGTCGAACACTTAAGCGACACTCAAGGCCGTGAGTCTTTATTGGGCATGTTACGTGGAATTGAGCGTGAAGCATTGCGTATTGATGAAAATGGTCATTTAGCACAAGATGAACATCCAAAATCGCTCGGTTCTGCGCTGACGCATTCGCGTATTACTACCGATTATAGCGAGTCCCTATTAGAATTTATTACGCCAGTTTGTCATAGCATTGATGAATTATTAGAGGGGTTAACCCAAACACATGCTTACAGTGTGCGTAACTTAAACGGTCAAAAACTCTGGCCTGTTAGCATGCCATGCTATGTAGGTAAAGTAAGTGATATCCCTGTAGCACGTTATGGAACCTCCAATAACGGTAAAATGAAAACCTTATATCGTAAAGGATTAACCCATCGTTATGGTGCGTTAATGCAGATTATTTCCGGGGTTCATTTTAATTTCTCTGTTTCGCAAGATTTATGGCAACGTCTATATGACGACAAAATTGCTAACGGCAATGGCAGCGCTTGTTGTAGCAAAAGTATTAATTTTGAAGACTTCATTTCTGAATCTTATTTTGGACTGATCCGTAATTACCGCCGTTTAGTATGGGTATTACCGTATTTATTTGGCTCAACACCGGCATTATGTAGCTCATTTATAAAAGATCAAGACGTCGATTTTGAGTTTGAAAAAACCGGTAAAGGCACCTTATATCTTCCTTATGCAACATCATTGCGCATGAGTGATTTAGGTTATACCAACAAAGAACAAGATACGCTCAATATTAGCTATAACTCATTGCCTGATTATCTTGAGGGCGTGGGCGCCGCAATTAAAATGCCATCGAAACAGTTTGAGCAAATTGGTGTCAATGTTGATGGTGAATTTCGTCAGTTAAACAGTAATATTTTGCAGATTGAAAATGAGTTTTATGCACCTATTCGCGCTAAACGTGTTGCCCAAAAAGGTGAAAAACCTTCGCAGGCCCTATCGCGTGCAGGCGTTGAGTATATTGAAGTGCGCGCTTTAGATGTCAATCCATTTAGCCCGGTTGGGATCGATGCCACTCAAGTGCGTTTTCTGGATCTATTTTTATTGTACTGCTTATTGTCGCCATCTGAAGACACCGACGCGGTCGGTGAAGCTGAAATTGGTGCTAACCTGAAAGCCGTTGTATTAGAAGGGCGCAAGCCTGGACTTGAATTACAGCGTAATGCTAAGGCCATTAGCTTAACGCAATGGATGCACGAGCTATTTGAACAATTAGCGACTCTCGCGAAGTTACTCGATGGTGATGCTAGCCATGCTTACCAAGACGCGTTAAGCACATGGGCTGAAGCGATTGATGATCCTGATAAAACGTTATCAGGCAAGGTGATGCAAGAGGTCGTTGTTAAGGGCACAGATCACAGTGTGTGGGTTAAGCAATTGGCCGATGATTATCATCAGTTTTTAAGTCATTACCCATTAAGCCATGATATTGAGCAAACCTATAAAAATGAGGCCAAACTCTCTTTACTTGAACAGCAAAGTCTAGAGGCTCAACCACAAGATAATTTTACCACTTTCTTAGAAAACTATTTTTGTGATGTGGTTCCTGCGGGCACTTTCGAGGCGAAATAATCATGCAGTTTTTTTCATCTTGGCGAGTGCTGGTTGTCGCGGTAGCGGCATTAGCCCTAAATGGCTGTGCTTCATCGCCAGATGAAATGGTTCAATGTGGCACAGTATCGAGCTACTTAGCGCCCGACAACAGTGCCAATTTATACCGTGTAGTGGTGACTCACTTAGATGATGTTGCGGTTATTTCAAGACCCAATTATTTATTATCGCCAGGTGAGCATAAGTTTACTGTTGCTGAACTGATCAACTCACCTGAATTAAAAGTGTTATTGTCTGCTCGTAAGGTGAAAGTATTTACGGTCAATGTTGCAGCCGATCAGCGTTATCATATTGGCGCCAAATTCAATACCGACAAAATCTATATAGGCCAAAATTCATTGTATTGGCAGCCTGTTGTATGGCAAACAGAATCGCATCAATGTGAAATGAAACGGTAATACCAATTCCATTAATTATGTGCTCAATCAGAGCCGCTCAGTTTTTTCAGTTTGAGGCGCATTGTTGAAATAATGGTTGTTTCCTAAGGATAATTGCATTGGTTTTTAATTGATGTAAAACTAAGCCAAGAATCAATATCTTAGATACTGGCAGAGGTGTTATGAAGTGTTTTTTAGGCGTAGTTAGCGCAACGGTATTACTGTCATTAACGGGATGCGCCACGTCGCCACCGCAAGAGCCAGATGACCTGTGTGCTATTTTTAAAGAACATCGCTCGTGGTATGACGCTGCAGTCAATACGCGTGAAAAATGGGGCGTGCCAGTTCATGTCCCCTTAGCCATGATGTATCAAGAAAGTTCATTCAAACATAATGCTGCACCACCAATGCAATACTTTTTAGGTTTTATTCCCACCGGCCGTGCCAGTGACGCCTATGGTTACGCGCAAGCTAAAACCATGACCTGGGATGATTACGTTCGAGAAACCGGTAATAGTTGGTCTAGCCGCAGTGATTTTGACGATGCGATGGACTTTATGGGCTGGTTTATTTACAAAACCCATAAAATTAATGGCGTGTCTAAGTGGGACGCTAAAAACCAATACTTAAATTATCACGAAGGTTGGGGCGGTTATAAACGCGGCAGTTATAAAGCCAAAAAATGGTTAACGCCAGTAGCCAATAAAGTGGATAAACGTTCAAAAACCTACGCGGCGCAATATCATCAATGTAAAGAAAATTTAGATTCGTCATGGTTATGGCGAGTGTTTTTTGGTTAACCCATACGTTAAATAACAAAAAAGGAGCCTAGGCTCCTTTTTTGTTATTTAACGTACTTATTGGCAACTTTATGTGATAAACCTATTTGATAAATTCGGCCAAAATCCAATCCAGCGGTGCTTGATATTGCTGTGGCATCCAAGCTTTTAGTTGGCTAATGCTGTCATCTAACATCGCTTTATTATGCACAGACAGATTCAAGTGACCCACTTTACGGCCCACGCGAACTTCTTTGTTGTACCAAAACAGTTCAGCATTTGGCAGGCTTAACCATCTATCGTCTTTATCAATCCCAATCAGGTTAACCATCACACATTGAAAGTTCACTTGTGGCTGATGCAAAGGTAAATTGCATAAGGCACGTAAGTGCAATTCAAACTGGTTTATGTGACAACCCGCTTGAGTCCAATGGCCCGAGTTGTGCACTCTAGGGGCTAACTCATTGACCATTAAGTGTTCACCAACACGGAAACACTCCATCGCCATCACGCCCACATATTCAAGGTCATGCATCACCTTACTGAGCATGTCTTCAGCTTCGGCCTGCAAAGGTGCTAAGCGAGTTAATGGCGCAATCGATGCCATTAAAATACCGTCTTGATGTAGGTTTAACGCCAACGGATAAAATAAACAGCGCCCGTCTTGGGTGCGCACACCCACTAACGACACTTCTTCATCAAAGTTAATCGCTTGTTCGGCGATGGCTTCATTGCGCCAATCGGCAGGGATGGTTGTCGCTTCTGCCTGCTTGAGCCAATGTTGGCCTTTACCGTCATAACCGCCGGTGCGACGTTTTAATAATACCCGTTCACCATAGGCATTATGCAGTGTTTGCGTGGTGGTATTGTCATTAACTAACTGCCAAGGCGATGTGGCGACAGCTAATTCATCGAGCAGACTTTTTTGGCTAAAACGATCAGCTAAACGACCAAATACTGGGCCATTAATAAAATGTGGGTGTTGGCTGAGTTGTAAACTCAGCTGTGACTCTGGCCATTGTTCGCGTTCGGCGGTAATGATGTCGTCAGCTTCAAGCGGTAACTGCACATCTGATGGTGTCATAATATCAACCGGACGCACATTAATACCTAGCGGTTGGCCTGCATGACTGAGCATGGCACCTAATTGACCATCGCCCAATACCCATAGATTTTTTGGCAAGGTCATTAGTCTTCTCTCGGATCGGGATTATCAAGGATCGCGCGAGTTTGCTCATCACGAAATGCTTCTAAACGCTCAGCTAAAGCGGCATCGCTAATCGCCAAAATTTGGCTGGCTAATAAACCTGCGTTAAACGCGCCGGCAGTACCAATGGCTAAGGTGCCAACGGCAATCCCTTTAGGCATTTGTACAATCGACAATAAACTGTCCATGCCAGATAAGGCCTTGCTTTGCACTGGGACACCCAATACAGGCAAGCGGGTTTTAGAGGCTATCATGCCAGGTAAATGGGCTGCTCCGCCTGCACCACCAATAATGACTTTATAGCCTTTATCTGCAGCAGAACGTGCAAATTCCATTAGCTTGTCTGGTGTTCTGTGGGCTGAAACGACTTCAACATGATAAGGCACTTGTAACTTATCCATAATTTCAGCGGCGGCTTCCATTGTAGGCCAATCACTTTTAGAACCCATTACAACAGCAACTAGGGCTTGCATGTTAACTCCTTAACGTACTTATTCTATTAGTATATTTGGCTAATTCGCTCAGTAGGAACCGCGGGCGATTAACGTCAATATTAAGGCGATAAAAAAGGTGCTAAATAATAGCATAAGCCGTGCTCTGTTGGCTGCATTTCAGTGTTTCTTGAGGCTAACACTCAGTTTCTAAATACGAAAACTACTTAAACACATTTTATATTCACCACAAGTTCGTATCGAACATTGATGAATAATGGAGTAAAGAATTCTTTTTGTAACCCTTTTACCTATTTCGCTCGTTATTAGCTGTATGCAAGGTCACTTTGTTGACGTAACCAATATGAATAACAAGTCGATAGATGAGGGAAAAACCATGAACGATGTCAATAAGCAACTCACTCGCAGTGCATTAGCCATAGTCATTAGCGCGATTATTGTCAGTGGTTGTGCGCAAGAGTCCAAAGACAGTGCGAAACAAAGTCAGCCCGCTTCTAAAATTCAATCCGCGAGTAAAACGGATTTCTCTGCACAAGCGCGTCCCGAGTTATCTGAGGTAGCAGGTTTAGTGATGGCATCTGAGCCACAGGCTGATGCATACCAAGGATCAAAGGAGGTGCATCGCAGCGCTAAAGTCATGGCAGCGTCAATGGCGCAGCGTATTGTGAGTCCTCAGCATGTCAGCGCAAGCGATCGCAGCTTGTTATTAGCACCTAATGCTAATGACAAATTTGAGTCGCTAGTACAAAACGGCAATATGGTTGCCGGTGAAACGCCGGTATCGACGTTTTCAATCGATGTTGATACTGGCAGTTACAGCACCACCCGCAGATTAATCAATCAAGGCCAACTGCCGGTTAAGAATACCGTTAGGGTAGAAGAGTTAGTGAACTACTTTAGTTATGACTACCCAGTACCGACAACCACTGAGCAGCCCTTTAGCGTTAATACTGAATTAGCACCCTCACCGTATAATGCTGATACTCAGTTATTGCGCATTGGCATTAAAGGTTTTGATGTTGCAGCAGACCAGCTTGGTGCAAGTAATTTAGTGCTACTGCTTGATGTGTCAGGCTCTATGTCGTCTGCTGATAAATTGCCTTTATTGAAACAAGCCATGCTGATGCTGAGTCAGCAATTATCGGCGCAAGATAAAGTATCGATAGTGGTGTACGCCGGTGCCAGCGGTGTGGTGCTTGACGGTGTTGCAGGTAATGACTTTACCGCCATTAAAACAGCCCTTAGTCAGTTAACTGCACAAGGTGGCACTAATGGTAGCCAAGGTATTCAGTTAGCGTATCAATTAGCGCAAAAGCACTTTATCGAAAACGGCAGTAACCGAGTTATTTTGGCCACCGACGGTGACTTTAACTTGGGGATGACAGATCATCAGCAATTGGTTGATTTTGTCACCAGTCAAAGTAAAAGTGGTATTGGTTTATCTACGCTTGGCTTTGGTCTGGGTTCTGCTACTGCCAGTTATAATGACCATTTGCTGGAACAATTATCAAATAAAGCTAACGGTCAATATGCGTTTATCGATACCTTAAATGAAGCGCGAAAAGTGCTAGTTGATCAACTCAGTGCCACACTGTTAACTATTGCCCACGATGTCAAAGTGCAAATTGAATTTAACCCGGCGGTGGTGTCTGAGTATCGACTTATTGGTTACGAAAACCGGTTGTTAAATCGTAGTGACTTTAATAACGACGCTATTGATGCAGGCGAGATTGGTGCGGGTCATACCGTCACCGCGCTGTACGAGATACGTTATAACGATAGCCAAAATCGTTTAGTGGATCCGCTGCGTTATGCTGTCACAGAATCGACGCAAATTGATGAAGCTAAAGTTCATCAACACATTGCAAATGAAGTGGCTTATTTAAAGCTGCGTTATAAAGCGATTGGCGAGCAAAACAGTCAATTAATCGCTTATCCCATTAGCCGCGATCAGCAGCTGACTCATTTGCATCAAGCCAGCGATGATTTCCGCTTTGCCGCCGCAGTCGCGGGGTTTGGGCAATTGCTTAATCATAATAATTATGTCCACGATACTGATTATGCTAAGTTAATTGTACTTGCTCAGTCTGCAATGGGCCAAGACCGATTTGGTTATCGCCATGAGTTTGTGCAAATGCTAAAAACCGCAAGTGTACTCGAGAGACAGCTTATGATTACTGAGCCAGACACTCGTTCGGTTAGCCAATAAATGCGTCACAAAAAGGATAAAATGGTGCAAACATCAATATACCCTAAGGATGAGCCGTTAATTCCCCAAGTGGGAAGTGACGAGCAACTGATGCTCGACTACCAAGCGGGTGACGTCCGCGCGTTCGAGGCCTTGTACCTTAAACACAAAGGGCCTTTGTATCGTTATTTTGTTCACCAATTACATAACCAACAATTAGCCGAAGATTTGTATCAAGACACCTGGGGTAAGGTGATTAATGCGGCGAGGCAATATCAAGTCACGGCCAAATTCACCACTTGGTTATATAAAATTGCCCATAACTTATTGATTGACCATGTGCGTGCTGTTAAGCCGCTCGACAAGGTGACACCGCTTGGTGAAGGTGAAACCATGGATAGCCTACAAGCAGATGATCAAGCCTCGCCTGAGCCACAAGTACAGCAACAGCAACAAGTTGAGATGATGAAAAATTGCATTGCCAAACTGCCGCCAGTGCAAAAAGAGGCTTTTTTACTCAACATCGAAATGGGCATGACCGCTGCGATGATCAGCGACATCGCCAACGTCACCTTAGAAGCCACCAAAAGCCGTATTCGTTATGCTTATCAGAGTATTAAGCAATGTATTGCTACCCAAAGGCAGGAGACAACATTATGAATAAACAATTAGATCATGATGCAGAGTTCACTGCATTACAAACAGAAATCAAAGATGCTTATCACCAGAAACCACTGGAACAACCATCGGCTGAACTGGATGAGGCCATATTAACCAAAGCGCGTTCGGATGCGAATGTATCTAAAGTCAGTTCACCTAAAAAATCAATGTGGCAACGCAATGCATGGGTGTTTTCAAGCGCGGCGTCGGTATTGCTGGTGGCGGGATTGTTTATGTTAACCCCAAGCCTGCAAAAACAAGTTGGAATTGATATTGAACAAGGCGTACCTGCTCAGCAGTCATCATTTAAGCAGGCCAAATCGACATCGGACGTGCCTAAACTAACTGAGTCACCAGTTGAAGATGCCGCAGCAGCAGAATCAATTGCCGTTCAGGGATTATCGATGAGTTCAGCGCCAATGAATAACGAACGTGTTAATCGTGAAGCAATGAGTGAAGCATCTGATAACAACGGAACAGTTGAATCTCAAATGGCAGATAAATCATCCGCGGTAATGAGTGCGGCGCCAACACCTGCCAAAGTAAATGAAGAAGGACAAAAGAAAGTACTAGAACTGCACTCAAGCAGCCATGCCAAGGAGGGACTACAAGTGAAACAGTCATTTAATGGATCGTTAAAAGGGGACATTCAATTAGATACTGCTGATGTCGCCTTGGCTCGGTTACAAGCACTAATGGCCGACAATAAACTGATTCAGGCTGAACGTTATATGATCACCATAGATCAACGCTTCCCTGAGCTATCTGATCCGTCCCACCCACTTTATGAGCAATACCATAAAATTGTACTGCAACTGACTTCGCAGTAAGGGAAATACGAGACATTAAAACACTAACGGCTAAGCGATCACTGCTTAGCCGTTTATTATCTCAAATTGAATTACTGCTGAGCTGTTTATTATTTCAAATTGTGGTTCGTTACATATTTTTGCTGCAAAATTAGCCACAACTCTGATAATGTGAACGGATAAATATAATACGTTAATTGATATTGATTTAACTCTAGATATCGACTTTATAAGGACGCTCCTCACCATGAAACTTCGTCGCTCCGTTGTGCATTGTATGTTGGTTTTAGGTACTTTAGCTTGCTCATCAATAGTCGTGGCTAATGCCTCAAATCAAGGCTATTACCGCGCCCCAGCATTGCACGATCAAACCTTAGTGTTTACCGCCGAAGGCGATCTGTGGATAACCCAACTCAACCAAACTAAAGCCAGTCGCTTAACCAGTTTGGCCGCCGAAGAAATGGACGCAACTATTTCAAAAGACGGCAAGTGGGTGGCTTACACCGCCAATTATGAAGGCGCAACCGAAGTGTATGTGATGCCTATTCAGGGCGGAGTGGCTAAGCGGGTAAGTTTTGAAAACAGCCGGGTGCGCCTGCAAGGCTGGACCGCATCAGGAGAGGTGTTATATTCCACCGACAATGCCTTTGGGCCCGCTAATTTTTGGGTGTTAAAAACCGTTAACCCGCAAACGTTAACCATCACAGACTTACCCTTAGCTGACGCCGTAGAAGGCACTATTGATGACAAAGGTGAGTATGTTTACTTTACTCAATTTGGTCTGCAAGTCAGTGGCGATAATGTCAAAGTCTATCGCGGCGGCGCTAAAGGTGAAATTTGGCGTTATAAGCTGGGTAGTAAACAAGAAGCACAGCAGTTAACCAGTGCCCATGAGGGTTCTGTTAAGCAGCCGATGTTATGGAATCAACGGGTCTATTTTGTCAGTGATAAGTCTGGTAATGACAATATTTGGTCGATGACCCTAGATGGCAAAGATAGTAAACAACACACTCAATATACCGATTGGCAGGTGCGCGATGCCCAGCTTAATAATGGCCGCATTGTGTTCCAGCAGGGCGCCGATATCAAGTTGTTAAACTTAGCCGATCTTGCCCAATCAAGGTTAAATATCGAACTCACCAGTGACTTTGCCCATCGCCGCGAGCAATGGGTTAACGACCCAATGGATTTCGCCACCTCAACCGTCTTTGCCCATCAAGGCGACAACGTGGTAATTACTGCCCGTAGCCATGTGGCTATTGCCAGTAATGATGGCCGCCGCTTAGTGCAAATAGACTCATCAGCCAATAGCCGCGTGCGCGATGCACTGCTTAGTGATGATGGTAAATGGGTTTATGGCATTAGCGATGCATCTGGAGAGCAAGAAATTTGGCAATATCCTGCAGACGGCTCTGCTGGGGCCAAACAGTTAACCAAAGATGGCAACACCTTGCGTACCAGCTTGTCGTTATCACCTAATGGACGTTATTTGGTCTCCGACGATTACATGGGCAACGTGTGGTTACTGGATTTAACTCGCGACAATAACCAGAAAATCATCAAAAATGGCGAAGGCCTTGGTCCTTATCAAGACATTAAATGGTCTGGTGACAGTCGGTTTATTGCCCTGACAAAAGCTGAAATTGGTAAACAGCGGCCACAAATCGTGTTGTATTCAATTAACGAGTCAAAAGCACAAACCTTAACCACAGACAAATACGAGTCGTTTTCACCGAGTTTTAGCCACGACGGTAAATGGTTGTATTTCTTGTCTAATCGCGAATTTAAAGCCAATCCTGGCTCGCCATGGGGCGACCGCAATATGGGGCCTATTTTTGACAAACGGACCCAAATATTTGCTTTAGCGTTAGATGCTAAAGCGTCATTCCCATTTGCAAAACC
Source organism: Shewanella sp. T24-MNA-CIBAN-0130 (assembly GCF_040310185.1). Lineage (NCBI taxonomy): Bacteria > Pseudomonadati > Pseudomonadota > Gammaproteobacteria > Alteromonadales > Shewanellaceae > Shewanella > Shewanella sp. T24-MNA-CIBAN-0130. The sequence continues at coordinate 22,117 of NZ_JBEOPP010000051.1, forward strand.
AACGGAACTGACTGTCAAAAAAGAGGCTAAAAAAACGGATAAAGAGCAGGAAATGGGCGGTAGAACCAAGGTGGATTGGGATGGATTAAACCAACGCCTATGGCAAGTGCCTGTTGATGCGGGTAATTACCAAAGCTTAACGGCGGCAAAAGACAAACTGTATTTACTTGATGGCAATGAACAAAGCAGCGAGCTAAAACTGATTAAGTTTGATCCGCTAAACCTTAAAGTCGATACCTTTAGCGAGGATGTGGGCCAATATTCGTTATCAAAAGATGGCAGTAAATTAATGCTGCGTAAGCAATCAGATCCTAAAAACATCATGATTGTGGATGCGGGCGACAAACTGCCAAGCGATGTATCGCGAGCGAAAGTCAGTACAGATCAATGGCAATTGAGTATATCACCACCGCAAGAATGGCAGCAGATCTTTGAAGATGCATGGCTAATGCACCGTGACTCGTTTTTTGACCCTAAAATGCGTGGGGTAGATTGGCAAGCCGCCAAAACCAAGTACCAACCTTTGGTTGATAGGTTAACCGATCGCAACGAGCTCAATGATATTTTTATGCAAATGATGGGCGAGCTTAACTCGTTACATTCACAAGTGCGCGGCGGTGATATTACCCAAGACGCGGATGCTGCCAAAGCAGCTGCATTAGGTGCTAGGCTGACTCAAACCGATAAAGGTGTGCTTATTAGCCATATTTATCAAACCGATGCCGAATTGCCATTGTCTGCATCACCGCTGGCGCGTATTGAAGTGGATGCCCAAGAAGAGGATATTATTCGCGCCATTAACGGTAAAAAAGTGACTAATATTGCCGATGTGACTCAATTGCTGCGTAACCAAGGCAATAAACAAGTGCTACTGGGACTGATGCGGGGTAAAACGGCCATTAATACCGTAGTGACGCCGCACGATATTGGCACCGATGCCAAACTACGTTATCTGGACTGGGTAGAGCATAATGGCGACAAAGTCGCCAAAGCCTCCAATGGCAACATTGGCTATTTACATTTGTATGCCATGGGCTCTGGTGATGTAGAAAGTTTTGCCCGCGAGTTTTATACCAATTACGACAAAGACGGGTTAATTATTGATGTGCGCCGAAATCGCGGTGGCAACATTGACAGTTGGATTATTGAAAAGCTATTGCGCCGTGCATGGGCATTTTGGCAGCCAACACACGGCAGCACCAATGCCAATATGCAGCAAACGTTCAGAGGTCACTTAGTGGTGTTGGCTGATCAAATGACTTACTCAGATGGTGAAACCTTTTCCGCTGGGATCAAAGCATTAAGCATCGCGCCGATTATTGGTAAACAAACTGCCGGCGCTGGCGTGTGGTTATCGGGGCGTAATTCGGTGACCGATAATGGCATGGCGAGGGTGGCAGAATATCCACAATATGCCATTGATGGGCGTTGGATCGTCGAAGGTCATGGGGTTGACCCCGACATTGAGGTTGATAATTTACCTTATGCGACTTTTAACGGTAAAGACGCTCAGCTGAATGCGGCGATTAGCTATTTAAAAGATGAGTTAGTACAACAACCGATCAACCCTTTACAAGGTCAGCCTTTACCTAAAATAGGGCCGGCTGCGGATATAAAACCGCGATAATGATTAGCTTATTGACAAAACCCCAAGTGATTACTTGGGGTTTTTGTAGATATGGGTTCAATGTACTTATGTTGCGCGGGCATATGAAGCTATTGCAACCATTACGCTTGCGCTATTTTATCTCAACTACACACGCTAATGAATTGGCAATAAAGCAGTTTGCATGGGCCTTGGCATGAATTTTTGCCAATGTCTCTTGGTCTACTTCAATCCCTTCAGCAAAAGTGACTTTGGGTTCAAGCGTCATTTTGACCACGGCGACTTTACCGGCATCATTTTTACCTAAATCAGCGGTGGCATTATCAACATAATGGGTCACTGGCAGTCGCTTTAAATGGGCAATCGCTAAAAAGGTCAACATGTGGCACGACGACAAAGCTGCTAGTAAGCTTTCTTCTGGGTTAACTTTGTCTGCATTGCCTTTGTATTCTGATGCCGACGAGGCTTGGATCGTTTGTCCACTGCCAAATTTCACCTCATGGTCGCGATTAAATTCACCGTCTTCACTTGGTGAAGATTGCCAATTCACCGTTAATTTAAAGCTCATTTTGTACTCCCAAAACCACCTAATAGTGGTATTTATAACGATTTAACATACCGTTTATAGATGCTGACTTAAACGATAACTAACATCTGTTGATTCAACACCAAGCGTAGCTGAATGTCCATGGACTCGCTCGAGAAAACAGATATAAAAATGGCATCTATTCACTACAGGCAAGCTACTGTTCGGTTTGATATCACGAATTTTAAAACCGAGGGCAAAGAGGCTACGCCTATCTCTTTAAATAAACAAAAACCAGCTTGCGCTGGTTTTGTTTATTTAGCCACAGTTTGGCTTTAAATAGGGCTATAAAGATAAATCAGTCTATGTGAACGCCATGAGTTGCCCACTGAGGCTCACTAAACTCAGTTTGGGTTTTAAACTGAGATAATCAATTATTCCGATGTTAGCTTATTCTCCCCATTTTTTAACCCGAGTTGAGGTGAGGTAAACCAATTAAGCTTCTTCGGTGGTCAGCTTGGTGATCAATTCAGCAATAGTGGCGGGTTCTTGTGCCCCAGACACTAGATATTGCTGATTAAACACTATAACTGGCACAGCTTGAATCCCGCGACTGATCCAAAGTTGCTCTGCTTCTTTAACGGCTTTTTCATAGCGCTTGTCGCTGAGTACAACTCTAGCTTCATCGGCATCTAAGCCAACCTGCGTGGCAATATTAATTAAGACTTCAATGTCATCGGGATTCTGCTGCTGAGTAAAGTAGCTGCTAAATAAAGCCAGTTTTAATTCGGTTTGCTTACCTGACTCTGCAGCCCAATACAGCAGCTGGTGGGCAAGTAGCGTGTTGTAAATGCGTGATGAATCAGAAAAATTAAATTCAAAGCCTAAATCAGCACCCATTTGGGTTAATCGTTGACGATTTTGAGCACTTTGCTCCGGTGTTGAACCGTATTTCTCAGCAATGTGTTCGCCTAAGTGTTGACCTTCTGGCCCCATCGTGGGGTTAAGTTCAAACGGATGCCACTGTATTTTAACCTCTAAATCATTAAATTGACTTAGTGCTTGTTCAAGACGACGGTAGCCGACAATACACCAAGGGCACATTACGTCTGAAATAATATCGATTTGGAGTTGATTAGTGGCCATAATTATCCTTTCTAATGATTAATTCGGTTTCATTTATATAAGCCTTAACAGGCAAAAAATGTATAGTTGTTTATAAAACAACTGCTTTTAGTAATTATTTGTTTGGTTTGTAATCACTTGTGTAAACAACCCAAAAGTTGCAACCTTTGTCACTAAATTGTGTCTATACTTAATCAGTAATCTGGTGTTTAATCAAGTAAGGGTTAGGTCAGTTTGATATACCCCATGCACGTTTTAATCAACTTTTATTAATGGCATAGTAGTTGAAGTTCACAAGTAGATATAAAACACTTTGTAGACTTGAGTACTTGTGACACAAAGCTCATGTCCCATGTCTAAATATGTCAGCCTGCATTTGTACAACAAGCCTATTTATGTCAGCATGCAGTTGTAACACGCGATAAATTTGGCAAGTAAATTCTTTTAAGGACAATCTATGAAAATAAATCTTTCTGGTCACCATGTTGATGTTACGGATACTGTCAAACAACACGTAGATGAAAAATTCGCTAAAATAGCTAACCATTTTCCCACGCTTATCTCGCTAGATATCATCATTGCTAAAGAGCATGGTGAGTATGATGTTGAAATTAGAACTAACTATGAAGGAACTAGCATTGCAGCTAAAGGTACTGATTTAGTCATGTATCCGGCTATTACGAGCGCCGCTAGAAAATTAGATGCGGCACTAAAGCATCGTAAAGGCCAATTAAAAGCAGATTTACATGAAAAACCAGATGTCACTGCGCCTGAAATCGCCTACGAAAAAGTTCAAGAAATGGACTTACGCTAACCAAAATCGTTTATTAAACGACGCCAAAAAACGCAGCTTAAGCTGCGTTTTTTTGTTTGATTCGGTAAAGGTAAGAAGGCTAGATGCTAGGGCGGACTGCGTCCTGCTAGTATCGCTTCGCTGCTAGGGCGGACTGCGTCCTGCTAGAGTCGCTTCGCTGCTAGGGCGGACTGCGTCCTGCTAGAGTCGCTTCGCTGCTAGGGCGGACTGCGTCCTGCTAGTATCGCTTCGCTGCTAGGGCGGACTGCGTCCTGCTAGGAAACGATAACAAGCGAACGCTACGCTCACGGATAGAACGGTCTAGCACTTGGCTTGTTATCGGATGTCATCGCTCGTTATCGCTAGCTACCAAGATTTTATAGTCTCTAGCCGCGTAGCGTACTAGCAGCGTTCTAGGCTCTTGGTTTGCCATCGACTGTCAGCGCTTGTCATCTCTGTTATAGGATCTAGCCGCCTAGCGTACTAGGCTCTATGCTTTAGATTTTATAGCATCTAGCAGCGAAGCGATCTAGTTCCTAGGCTTTTATAGTCTCTCGTTCTAGTTTGATTTATTCTTCATCAATCTCAGCATTGTGATACACGTGTTGCACGTCATCACAATCATCAAGAGCCGCTAAGAACTTATCAAAATTTTCAATATCTTCACCAGTCAGTTCAGTCATGGTTTGTGGCACAAAGGCTAAGTTTTCTACCTTAAAGTCAATCTTAGGAAAGGCTTCAATTAACACAGTGCGGGCATTATTAAACTCTGATACTGGCGCAAATACGCTGATGATACCATCTTCTAGTTCTACATCGGCAACGTCGACGTCAGCCATCATAAGCAGTTCTAAAATGGCTTCATCATCATCACCATCAAACACAAATACTGCTTGATGTTCGAACATATGGCCAACAGTACCAGGGCCGCCCAGCTTGGCATCATTTTTAACAAACGCTTGGCGAACTTGAGTAAATGTGCGGTTACTGTTGTCAGTTAAACAGTCAACAATAACCATACATCCGCCAGGACCAAAACCTTCATAGCGGGCGGTATCATAATCTTCACCACCACCACCACGTGCTTTTTCAATGGCACGTTCAATAACGTGTGCCGGAACTTGATCTTTCTTCGCGCGGGCGATCAAGCTACGTAGGGCTAAGTTGCCCTCTGGGTCAACGCCACCTTTAGCGCAAATATAAATCTCTTTACCATAACGTGAGTAAATACGTGTCTTTTGGCCAGCGGTTTTCGCCATGTCCTCTTTTTTATTTTGATATGCTCTGCCCATCTTAATCTCGTTTTATTAAATGTTTAAGGCTAAAAATTGTCACCGATTCTAGCAGGAATAAGTTGTGCTGTTTAGGTGCTGGTTCTAAATTTCACATAAATAGGCTTGATAACCCGATAGGTATTATAGAATTTAGATCTAGCACGTCATACTTTTAGGCTATCACTATTCATATTTACACATCAAATGTGTTAAGTTCATGTTTAAACGCCTACCATCGATAATAAATCTAAAATACGATTTAATTGTAAAAGGTTGTTTAAAACCAAAATATAAAAATAATGAGAAAGGACTTCTCTCCCTGGATGAATTCAGTACAAAGAGTCTATTGGTTCATCCATTTTACTCTGAGATGTGTTGATAAGTGACATTATCAATATCATTTCTACACTGAATCAGTATGTTGAAATGAGAGTCCGAATATGAAATCTGTATCTGCCGAAGGTCAAACTTCAAATCCGACAGTGACTATTTTGTATTACGAAGCCCCTGTTGGCTTAGAAATGCATAATGCTGTGATGACCGATCTGCAAGTCAGTCACAGTGGACGCGTAATTATCCCTGAGTCGTTTCGCCGAGGTAAATCGATTATTGCGGTATTAGAAGGCGAGTGCAAAATACTTAACTCATTGGGTGAACGTGTTTTTTCACAACGTGTCGTGAGCTAAAGATAGTAGTCATCAAGCTAACATAACCAAGAAGACACCGAGTGTGTCTTTTTTTTATGCTTTTTTGGTGTTTTTTATGCACGTTTTATGTTGTTTAGCATGAAATAATAATGCTAATCACATCGTAGTAAATCATCGAGCAGTTTATCCGCTAACGCCTGCAATAGCGTTTTGCTAGGATTGGTATGAGCGATGGTGCGCATCCCATATATTCCCATCATCATATATTGGGCTAAAAAATCACAGTCGCTGTCGGCAGGAATTAATTTTTTTGCTTTTACTTGTTCGAATACTTGCACTAATGAGCCATGCCAAGTGGCTAAACATTGGGCCGACATTTGGCGAATATCGTCATCTTGCTCGCCCATTTCACTGAGTGTTTTAGTTAATAAACATGATTGGCTAGCATCGCAACTTAAGCATTCCTGTAAAATGCTATCCAAGTATCGACGTAAGTTGTCTATTATCGAGTTTTCATCAGTAAACAGTTGCTGAAATTGCTGGCCTCTGTCTTGTTGATATTGACCTATGGCTGCAAGCAGTAAGCCTTTTTTATTGTCAAACGCACAATAAATTGACCCAGGATGTAAGCCAGTGGCTTTGGTAAGATCCTGCATGCTGGTTTTGGCATAACCGTTCACCGTAAAAGCACTCATGGCTGCTCTTAATACTTTTTCTCTATCAAATTCAGCATGTCTCATATTCTGTCACTTCTGGTAACAACAAAGCGTGATAACTCATTTCGGTTTAGTCTAACTAAAATAGCTCGACTATTCAAAAATTACTTGAATGTGTATTCAAATAAGATTAATCTTGAACGCATATTCAAGAAAGGAGATTATTACATGACGGCGAGTTTATTTACCCCTTACAAACTTAACGACACCCTAACATTATCAAACAAGATTTTAATGGCACCATTAACGCGTTGTATGGCAGATGATGACCTTGTGCCGACACAGATGATTGCCGATTATTATGCACGCCGAGCTGAAGCGGGTCTTATTATCAGCGAAGCGACAATTATTCGTCCAGATGGCCAGGGCTACCCAAATACCCCAGGTTTATTTACCCCGGCTCAAATTGATGGCTGGCGTGTCGTTACCGATGCCGTACACAAAAATAACGGTAAAATCTTTGCTCAGCTTTGGCATACCGGCCGTGTTGCACACCCGCACTTTTTTGGTGGTGGCGATGTATTATCTTCTTCAGCACAAGTCGTGGAAGGCACTGTGCCTAGAATGCGCGAATTGGTTTATCAAACCCCAAAGGCCGCCACGGTAGACGATATTAAGCAATTAGTAGCTGATTATTCCCAAGCCGCTGCAAACGCAATTGATGCTGGCTTTGATGGTGTCGAAATTCATGGTGCAAATGGCTATTTAATTGACCAATTCTTACACTATGATAACAACCGTCGTGTAGACGAATACGGTCAAACACCAGAAAACATGTCTCGCTTTGCCTTAGAAGTGGTTGATGCTGTGGTTGCCAGAATTGGCGCAGATCGCACCGCTCTTCGAGTCTCTCCTGGCGCCTATTTCAATATGGCAGCAGATCCTCGCGACCGTGATGTTTTTGACTATTTATTACCTGAGTTGGCGAAACGAAATTTAGCCTTTTTACATGGTGGTATTTTTGACGACTCAATGCAGTTTGATTACTTAGGTGGCAGTATATCGGCTTATATGCGCAGTGTTTATACCGGTACGTTAGTGGGTGTGGGTAGCTACACTGCTGAAACGGGTAGCACAGCGATTAGCGAGAACAAGTTTGATTTACTGGCTATTGGTCGTCCATTTATTGCCAATCCTGATTACGTAGCAAAAATACGTGATGGCGTTGAATTAGTCAGCTACGACGGCGCTATGTTAGCTGAATTGATTTAACCTTGTTTTTGTTTTTTGTTTGTTGTTTTTTGCGTTATTAACTTCAGTAGAGGTTAGTTAAACGTATTTTGTAGGAATCCACTTCTAACAGCTATTTTATGTGTGAGAAGTGGCGCTAAAATTATCAACCCCAATTTGTGTTTTTTAGTTTCCGTCTTGGCCACTGCTTTTGCTGTGGTCTTTTTTTTGTCAGAAATTTGTCTCAGTGAGTGCTGTCTATTACTATGTCGGCAATTTTAGGCAAAGAGATGCATGATGCAAACACTGCAACAATTAAACGATGGTTTGTTACTGGGTTATCAACGGGTCAATATCGCAGCACAACTCACTGAGTTTCCGGTTAACTTGTTTGAGCTAGCCGATACCTTAGAAGTACTTGATCTTAGCAACAACCAATTGTCGTCATTGCCGGCTAACTTTGCCGACTTGCATCAACTTAAAATCCTATTTTTGTCTAATAACCTATTTGATCATCTGCCAGCAGTATTAGGTCAATGTCCTAATTTAGAGATGATAGGTTTTAAAGCCAATCAAATCCGCAGCGTGCCAGACAGTGCCATTCCAAAACAAACCCGCTGGTTAATCTTAACCGACAACCAGATAGAGCAGTTGCCTGACAGTTTAGGTCAATGTTATCGCCTCGAGAAGCTGGCACTAGCAGGTAATAGGCTCACCTCGCTACCCGCTAGCATGGCAAATTGCCATCAATTGGCACTTATTCGTTTATCTGCAAACCAGCTTACCGATTTACCTGAGTGGTTATTTCAATTACCTAACTTAGCCTGGCTGGCTTTTGCGGGTAATGCATTTAGTCATGTTGAACATTGCGACAATACTCGAGTTCCCACCGTGCCATTACGCCAATTTAGCTTAGGTCAGTTGCTCGGTCAGGGTGCATCTGGGCTAATTTATCAAGCAGGTCACCATGCAGGAAACTCAAACATTAGCCACTTTAGCAGCGACGTAGATATCGCCATTAAGCTGTTTAAAGGTATGATCACCAGTGACGGTTATCCAGCAGATGAGCTTGATTGCTGCCTAACCGCGGGTGAACACCCTAATTTAATTAATGTGGTGGCACAAATTAATCAGCCCGATCAACTGGGCTTAGTGATGCAACTTATTCCGCCAAGCTTCGGCAATTTAGGTTTACCACCGTCGTTGCAAACCTGTAGCCGCGACACTTTTGAGCCGCAAACGGTATTTACTTGGCAGCGCATTACTTATATTGCTAGCCAAATGGCTGATATTTTGGCTCATTTACATCAAAATGGCATTAGCCATGGTGATCTTTATGCCCACAACATCATGATAAACCAAGACGATTATGTATTATTTGGCGATTTTGGCGCGGCATCAAATTTAAAACAATTTACCCCACAGCGGCGGCAGTTAATCCAAGCGATTGAGGTTAGGGCGTTTGGTTATTTGGTCGATGATATGCTAAACCTCATCGATAACCCAGATACGTCACAAGCCACGATGTTGCGCCAGGTAGTGCAAGATTGCCTGCTAGATGATGTATCGTCCAGACCGTGCTTTAATACATTGTTACCGCGTATAGCGAGTATTGCTTAAACCATAAACATTCGAGTTAAGGCTCATTTAGGTAAATCAACCTAATGACGCCTGAGTTCGAATGAATTTCAGCGTAAATAACCAATACAGAATATGGCCTTTATCAACACACTGCATTACAATCAAATTATCATGTTGTCATTAAAGGCTCGCCCACAGTGGAAAATAAAACTGCACGTTTTACCGTATTAATGGACCCGTTAAAAAAGCAGGCATTTGAGCAGCTGTGTGCCGCTCAAGATCTCACGCCATCACAAGTCACTCGTCAGCTTATTCGTGAATATCTGCAAAAGCACGATGTGAGTTTTAGTGATAGCCAAAGTCGTCCCAATCCACAAGTGAAAAGCTAACGTTGGTCTACACTATCGTTAAGTTAATTCGGTTGCTGCACTGCCTAGGGTAGTCAACTTGTGATAATAGCATTATAATGCCATTACAATATTCGGCAGGGTAGATACTTTTCTATCTCACGCCAATCGATAAAGCCTGTCGAACTGCGTATTAGCGCTATTAACATGTTCGACAACTGCCAAGAACACAGAGAGTAAAGATATGAGTGATGTAATCCCGCCATGCCCAAAATGTGAGTCTCCGTACGCTTATTCAGACGGTACATTATTAATTTGCCCAGAATGTGCTAATGAATGGAACCCAAATGAAGAAGTGGTTGATCCAGACGCTATCATTTTAAAAGATGCCAACGGCAACTTATTAGCAGAAGGCGACAAAGTCACCTTAATCAAAGATCTTAAAGTCAAAGGCTCATCGCTAGTGCTTAAAGTTGGCACCAAAGCCGTGATTAACCACCTTGTCGATGGCGACCACGACATCGATTGTAAAGTCGATGGCAATGGCCAAATGATGCTGAAATCAAAGTTTGTTAAAAAACAAAGCTAATAACGATTGAGCAGAACATAGTAAATCACATGTAAGTGACCATTAATCAGCTTTAGGCTGATTAACAAAAAATCCCCGCAGGCAGCAATGCCAACGGGGATTTTTTATGGACACCGGTTCAAGTCCCGCCGCCACACCTGAACGGGTTCTTGTTGTTCCAAAGGTATATTGTTTAGAAATGCCCGAACGCATGCTTGCCCAGTGGTGATCCCCAAGTGAAATCACTTCTGTGACACGCTGTAAACCCATCCATGGGCGCTCTGCGTTCTCGATGGTCACAGCCGCGATTGCACCTGTCGTTTAGTTATCTTCGATTCAACCTTGTTTGTAACTAAGCGCTCTAACTCACTTTTGGACAAAAGTGAGTTTGAGGTATTAATTAACTCAGCTTACTTGGTATTGGTTTAGCTTGATTTATAACGTAGCTTCATTTGAACTTATTGCCTGCAGCATGCTGATGTGCAGATGATTAAGCGAGACGCCACGAGCACATCCCTGTGGGCTTAACCAAAACATCCCTGTTTTGGATACTCGCTGACTCATCTACACCTGTAATTTAACTCTCTTCGATTTAGCCGCATAGTTGTCTATAGGTAAAAGCTAAAGAGGAAAAGCTCAAATCTAATTAGCTGACTTACTTTGGGGCATAAACGCTTTAGGACTATGACTCTAATCATGCTTGTTTGGGTTAGACGAAGTATGGCTGTTTTAAACTTTAGTAAAGCTTAATTCTAAAGTCCAGACGTCCTTTTTAGATGGATATTTTGCAATTCCTTGATAGTTATTTCTTCAAGCCAAAACTCAACTTCCCCTTGTGACTTGAGTATTTCATCTTCTGACAACAAAGTCTTAATGTAAGATAGGTATTTATCTACAGAAGTATTGCCTAGTTCTTTCGATACGATTAAGAGACTATAGGCTTTCATTATATTTTTCTCAACGCCCCATCCTCTATAGAAATGATTGGCTAATCTTTGCGTTGCTTCCGCATTACCATTTATTGATGCTCGCCTACAATACTCAAACGATTTTTTGTAGTCTATTTTCGTTCCCCAACCATTTGTATAATAATCACAGACTTTGAGCTGTTCTGTATCGTTATCTTGTGCGGCGGCCAAATGCCACTTAAGAGCTTCTTTATAGTTAATCTTAACGCCTTCTCCAGTTTCATATGCTGATGCCAAAAAGATCTGCGAAGGGCGATCTCCTAAACTAGCTCCAGAAGAAAAAGCTTCAAATGCTTGTATAAAATCAATCTTACCGGCTATCGAGCCATCTTTATGCATAATTCCGATATGAAAATGTGCACTACCAATGTCATATTTTGCAGCAAAAGAAAAAAGTTCAAATGCTGCTTGATAGTTTTTCTCTACTCCCTTCCCATATAAATAGAAAACCCCTAAAGATAATGAACAATAAGGATTTGTTCCCGCACAGACTTTTAATTTTTCAATATCTACCAGCTTGGAAGCAGCCTCAACAGTAACCGAAGCTGTGATTCCTTGACTGGACTCCTCAGCAGGAGGTTTATAGTCTGTAATGGTCAAGTATTTCTGGAGAGATTTTAAGCCGCTTTTTTTAACTCATTATATTTCTGATGTGGCGTCTTA
>NZ_JBEOPP010000052.1:0-33281 GCF_040310185.1 Shewanella sp. T24-MNA-CIBAN-0130
CGCTGCAGATGTGCTAATACAAGACACCATGTTGATTTACGCGCGTTAGTGTTTTTATTACAGGCGTAGCGGGTAGGTCGTTGGCGCAGTGTACATTCTGATGAATGGCAAGCCTACATTAATTGCCGCTGCAGATGTGCTAATACAAGACACCATGTTGATTTACGCGCGTTAGTGTTTTTATTACAGGCGTAGCGGGTAGGTCGTTGGTGCAGTGTACATACTGATAAATGGTATTACATCATCTTAGCTCAGGATAAGCATTAAGGTTACCACTAGAATGAAGACTCTATTCTAGTTGTGTTTCACGGCAGTAGTGTTAGTTTGAGATTCATTATTACTAACATAACTGCCTATTTTGACAACAGATATCCAACAAGACTCACTGTTTATCCCTTACCGTAATGGCCAATTGCATCTGCGACACATTCGTCATACTACGCCAACGGCTCTTGGGGTGCCTATTTTGATGCTGCATGGTGCTATGTCTAATGGACGGGTGTTTTATAGTGACTCAGGCCGTGGTTTAGGCTGTTTTTTAGCTAAAGCTGGCTTTGATATTTATGTGATGGATACCGCGGGGCGAGGGTTAAGTGAGCCTAAAATTCATCGCGACTTTACTTTGGGTCAAGGTGAAGTGATCCGTGAACAATTGCCATTGGTGCAACAGTTTATTTTACAGCGTCATCCTTTAGTTAATAAAGTGCATTGGTGTGCCCATTCATGGGGCGGGGTATTAATGGCGAGCAGCTTGGCTCGGTATACTCATTTACAGTCAAGCGTTGCCTCGTTACTCACCTTTGGTTGTAAACGTACTATCAAGGTGAGATCACTTAAAAAATGGTTGATGGTCGATTTTTTCTGGAATCGGTTTGCGCCATTTTGCATTGCCAGGCAAGGCTATTTTGACGCCAGTCGATTTCGCGTCGGCATGGATAATGAGAGCAGTGCATCATTATTACAAACCATTGATTGGGTCAGGGGTGATTGGATTGATCATGACGATAATTTTCATTATGCCCAAGCGGCAGCAAAAGCAGTGTGGCCGCCAGCATGGTTTATCGCTGGTAAAAACGATCATATTTTAGGCAATCCATCCGATGTGCGCGATATGATAGATGAATGCGGTTTTAGCCAGGTTAAGTACACTTTGCTCGCCAAAGAAAAGGGCAATTTATTGGACTATGATCATGCGGGGATGTTGACTGATCGACAAGCCGAGCAAGATCACTTTGTACAAATTAAACAATGGTATTTATCATTGTCAGGTTAGTTAACCTTAGTTCGGGATAATAAACGGTTATCAAACAATCCTTTGTCCCGCTCACTGCGTTGTATTGACTTGCAATAGGCTCGCTCGATGCGCCTTGTTAGCAAAACAAATCTCAAGTTCGATATTAAATAGGTCAAATACTCTGATTTTGGTTTATTTATCCCAGCTCTTAAGCCGAGTTGAAGTGAGTTAAAGATTGGTTAAACAAGCGCCATTACACTTGGGAAACGGATTTCAACTTCAGTGGTAATATCCAATAATTCACCTGAACCGATAACTTTCCACAATTGTTCTTCCAACTGCTTTGCTCGGTGGTGAGCATGAATGTGGATATATTCTAGCTCGCGTCTAATATAGCTCATATCGGGCTTGTCTGTTGCTCCTACATACACTCTTAATGCCATAAAGCGACCGACTTTTTTACTCTGGGTAATAAATTGAATCTGTTGCGCGTTGTTACCCAGTTCAGATTTGAGCTTACATTGGATCTGCACTGCACCTCTAGGATGGCGAGTGAGTTGCATAAACACCTCAAAAAAGCCCATTTCGTGATTCGGTTTCATCAATTTGAGAGGATCTATAATCTGTTGTTTTAATACATTGTTGTCCAATAGTGGCAGTAAATTGTACTGCAGCACTTTGTCACTGTCTTGGGCAAATAGATGGCTGATTTCGTCGGTTGTCGTGCCGATACCGATATAAGCCATTTTTGCGGCTTTTACTGTTTTTTCGATAAAGTAAGGCACCCCAGGTAACTGACGCATAACAAGGTTTTTCATGCCATCGGCCAATTCTTTTTGTTGACCTTCATTATCTGATAATTGTTCGAGTTTTTGTTTATTGTGGGCAATGAGTTTATTTAAAAACTCGACGCCTTCGTGCGGTGAATGACCAATGGTGGCACTTAAATGCAAGGTCAATCCATTCATCCTGCTACGAATTAATTGATAAGGTAAATGGGTTAAATTGGCCTTGCCAGCTGCGGCTTGAAGACGTGGAAATGACAATGACACGGCACCAGGTTCAGTAAAGTTAGTTGATTGTTCTAAAGTCAGTTGTAAACCTCTGCTCGAAATATCATGAGAGATGCCTGTAACCTGTTTACCACCTTGTTCGATCGTCACTAAGGTTTTAAACACGAATCGAGCCTCATGGCGCCGTTCACTAAATGGCATGGATACTTTTTTGATACTGTTTTGGTTAACTTTAGCTTGAGCAAAAATCTTTAAGCCATTAACATCGGATTGAACAGACCAAGATTGATAGTCTTTACGAGCATCTTTATTAGTTAAATCAATTAATTGTAAAGTATGGCTAAATTGAGATAATTGTTGCTCTGTTAGGGCAGCATAGCGTGCATCATCACCCGGTAAGGTCGATGTTTTGTAGTTTTTACTGTGATCAATCGGCTGGGTGATAATTTTAAACACTCGCCAACTGGCTTTTGCTGAGGCAAAGCCTAGAAATAAATGGGTATTTTTGGTCGCTTTAAGCTCTGCTAAGTTAGCAGAATAAAAGTATAATTTACCGTTAGTCTTATGGGTAAAACTGAAGAGGTAGCAATAATCGCTATTGCTTGGGTATTTGATTAGTTGGCTTAAGCGCTTGCTATTAATTAAACTAGGCAACTGACTGATTTTATTTTCATCTTGAAAATAATGTTGGATCGGTTGGTTACCTCTACCCAGCAATTGGTGGGTTATCTCTGGCTTGCCGTTAATAATAGAAACAAACAGCGGTAAATGCGTTAATAGCGGTAAGTAGTGACGTTCATAACCCAATCCTGTCGCCGTTACAATGACGTCGTTGACATCCACTTTATAACGAAATTTATAGCTGCGGATAAGCTTGGATAGCACGTTATCTAATGCCTCTGCGCCGCCAAGTCTTTTCAGTCTAAAGATAGCACTATCATCTTTATTTTGAATATCGACTATTTGATAATCAACGCCTTGCTGTAAATCTTCTAGGTAAAATTCATCACCGAGTTCTAGTAGCTTTACCCGTAATGGCTTGTCTTGGTCTAAGTGATGTTTTAATGGCAACTTAATGCGGGCACCGCCGACGGATAAATCAAGGGTAACGCCATTAACTTCAGTTATTCCTTGCTGAGAAACCATAATCCGAATGCTATAATTCATGCGTTCTTCGCAGCGATTAAAGTAGCTGCCGAGTACGACTCCAGGTACAAGAAATGGATTTTCTTGGTTAACAATCTCGACTGGGCCATTTTCTCTTAGCTTAATGCGCCGTGATTTATGGGTTTGTATAACGTGCTCATATACCCCTAGGGTATATTTGTTACGGTATAACGGCAGTGCTTGTAACAAGGCTTCTTTAGCGGGTGCGTCTAGAAAGTGCTTTTGATTGGCGACGATGACTTCTTCACAGGGCAGTTCCGTTTTATGACGCAAATCAATAATTCGGGTGCATAAAGATGAGATACGGTTTAACTCCATTTTCAAAAGAAAACGGGTTGAATTAGATTCGTCAAAAGTTAACTGTTCGAACACGTCCTGAAAATCAGGTTCCATGAACAGTGGTTTGAGTTGTTCAATTAATGCACTGTGATTGTCTAAACTCATTATTATGTCGTTTCAAATGCTTATGGTGAGTCTGGCTGATATCTTTATCGGCAAGAAATTGCTGATCTTTATAGTAATATATATTTCAGTGATGTTCGAGAAGTATGCTGAAATGATATTGTGGGTAATTGATCCGCCATTAAGATTAACCTAGTGTATTAATGATAACGCGGCATTGATCTAACGCTTAGTCACGCTGGGTTCAAGTAACAAGTAACAAGTAACTAATAACAAGTGCAACTTGCTACTCACTTATGGCTTATTTATATCGTGTGTGGACAAGATTGTAACCGTTGGCAACGCTCTGGCTAAATCTGCTTGTTATAGTTGTTATAGTTGTTATAGGTATGAGTTGTTTAAGCAGCCATTTTTCCTTGTTGTTGATGATAAGTATAAGCAGTAAAAATAGTGTCTTAATAGCGATTATTTATTAGGGCTGGTACTGAATAAGTTGAATCGAATGTATTTAATTGATTTACAACATGGGAATTAACATGGCTAAAGCTCCAAAAATGACATTTGTTTGTGACGATTGTGGCCAAGATTATCCGCGTTGGCAGGGGCAGTGTCGTTGTGGTGCGTGGAATTCTTTGGTCGAAATGAAATTATCAGCATCAAAGAGTTCAACGTCACGGTCATCGGTACTCGGGTATGCGGGTGGAGTCGGCGGCGGCTCGAAAAAACTCAGTGAAGTTGAGTCAGAGGACGCCGAAAAAAGACTGACTCAGATAGGGGAGTTGGACCGAGTATTAAGCGGTGGCTTAACAACAGGGTCGGTGAATATTATTTCAGGTGATCCTGGTGCGGGTAAAACAACCCTGTTATCTGATTTGGTCGCGCGAATGTCGCAATCAATGGCTTCATTGTACTGTACGGCTGAAGAGTCATTATCTCAGTTTAAAAACCGGGTTAATCGTTTAAAGCTTAATTACAACGAAGATAACTTGTATCTGCTGTCTGAAACCAGCGTAGAAGCCATTATTGAGGAGCTAGACGCTAAGCAAATTAAGTTTGCCGTGATTGATTCTATTCAAGCTGTGGTTACCGATGCGGCAAATGGTAGCCCAGGGTCACCCTCACAAGTTAAAACAGCGGCACAGGCCTTTACCCAATATTGTAAAAAAAATAATGTCACCATGTTTATTATTGCTCATGTGAATAAAAATAACGAAATTGCCGGCCCGCAAACCTTAGTGCATATCGTGGATGCATTGTTACATATTGATACCAATGACGGTCAAATTCGGACTTTGCGCGCCAATAAAAACCGTTTTGGCGATGTTGATACCGTGGGTATATTCCGCATGAGTGAGCGCGGTATGCTCAGCGTTGATAACCCAAGCGAAATATTTCTATCAGGCTCGACCACTGACTCACCGGGTTCGACTATTACTTGTATACGTAAAGGTAACCGTAACTTACTGTTAGAAATACAATGTTTAACCACGGAAACTGAATCAGAGTTCCCACAACGCGTGTGTGTTGGATTAAACATGAATCGAATTAAGATGTTAACTGGTATTTTACGTAAACATACTAAAACTAAGATATTCCATGATACGTTTTTTAATATAGTGGGCGGTTTGAAAATTGATGAGTCAGAAACCTGTATCGACTTAGCGCTTGTAACCGCATTATTGAGCAGTTTAAATGACTTTGTGGTGCCTAGAACGACTTGCATCATGGGGGAGTTGAGCTTGAACGGCGATGTGCGCCCAATTGATAGTGGTGTGCCGAGGGTAAAGGAAGCTGCGCAGCATGGGTTTACGGAAATTTTTATTCCATTTCGTAATTATCATAAAACCATGGAAGGGCTTGGCGCAAAAATTATCCCCGTTAAAACTATCCATGAGTTACTTGAACTAATTAAATAACCCTCGATTGATAGCGCTGGAACTTGCGATTAACAGGGTAGGTCATTGACTTACCCTTTTGGCATATTTACTGACAATAATTATCGGTCGATTTTTAAGGTACAGGAGTGATTAAAGACGTAATTTCACGATTTAATAATTCTGCATCACCCATATTCAGTTCAATAATTCGGCGAAGGTGAGTAATAC
This sequence comes from Shewanella sp. T24-MNA-CIBAN-0130, assembly GCF_040310185.1. Taxonomy (NCBI): domain Bacteria; kingdom Pseudomonadati; phylum Pseudomonadota; class Gammaproteobacteria; order Alteromonadales; family Shewanellaceae; genus Shewanella; species Shewanella sp. T24-MNA-CIBAN-0130. Next base: position 5,922 of record NZ_JBEOPP010000052.1, read on the forward strand.
TTTCAACATCGATATGAGTACATTTTAAGCCAAGGTGCTCAGGTGTTTTATGCACAATGGCGGCTTGCATTTTTAGTTCGATATCAGAATCAGGTAACATAAACTCGAGAGTTAAGATGCTATTGAGTTGACCGGTATATCCTAGCGGTAGCTCAACTAATGCGCCATTGAGACTTAAATCTAAAATCTTAGTTCGCCAAGTTTGTTCTGTTTGTGCGATATAAGCACTGGCATCAAATAATATACGAGAAAATTTACGCCTGTTGTCCATGGTTTACCCTTATTTATCAGTACCGCTATGACACTGAGTCAATGTTTATCTTTCAAGCATACTTGATTTTTGTTGATTACGCAGAGAATATTTAGCATAAAAAAAGGAGCACGTTGTGCTCCTTTTTTATATTGAGTTATTAAGTTCTCTTGCTTCAACTACACCAGTAAATGGCCCATTAATGCAATTATAGGAAGCGTCACTAAGGTTCTTAAAATAAAGATAACGAATAGCTCAAAAAAGTTAACTGGGATTTTACTACCAATCAAAAGAGCACCTACCTCGCTCATATAAATAAGCTGAGTGACCGATAATGCGGCAATAACAAAACGGGTTAAGTCTGACTCAATAGAGCTGGCTAAAATGGAGGGAATAAACATATCGGCAAATCCCACCACAATCGTTTTCGACGCTGCGGTGGCTTCAGGGATTTGCAGCAGCTCTAATAGTGGAATAAATGGCATCCCTAAGTAGTTAAAAAGAGGGGTATGTTCAGCTAACACCAATGCGACGGTACCAATCCCCATAACAACAGGGATCACCCCAAATATCATATCAACAACGTTTTTAACCCCTTCAGTTAGGACATGCTTTATCCCACCGGCCTTAGAGGCGCGTTGCATTGCTTGTTCAAATCCCCACGAAAATACCCCATGACTGGCTGGGATGGTTTCGTCATCTTCATGGCGAGGGGTATCATCGATGTAATTATCTTTTTTCCATGATAGCGGAGGTAATTTAGGTACTATGATTGCGGCAACAAAACCGGCTAAACACACAGTGAGATAAAACGGGACAAAAAGGTGTTCAAGTTTGACTTGTGATATGACCACTAGGCTAAAGGTAATCGACACCGCAGAGAAGGTTGTGCCAATAACAGCCGCTTCGCGGGCGGTATAAAAACGAGTTTCGTATTGTTTGGTGGTCATTAAAATACCCACACTGCCGTCACCTAGCCAAGAGGCCATACAGTCAATGGCACTGCGTCCGGGTAAATTGAATATGGGACGCATCACTTTAGTTAATAAAGTGCCAAAAAATTCCAATAAACCAAAATTGAGTAATAGTGGTAATAACATGCCAGCAAAAATGAATACTGAAAACAGTACAGGCACTAAATCATTCAGTACTAAGCCACCGGTTGCCGATGAAATAATGGCGTCGGGTCCCACTTGCAAATAAACCATCACGATAAAGATTGCGCCTAATATTCGTATGGCTAACCAAAATAAATTCACTTTCAGCAAGGTGCGTAAAAAAGTGCTTTTACGCACGAATTTAGGATTAATGAGCTGAGTGAGCAACGAGGCTAATGCCATTAATACAACGATGCAGGTAACAATAAGCTGGATCGAGCTGCCCATTTGGCTTTGCAATGCTTTTGAGATAATGGCAATTGGAATGGTAATCGAACCTTCAATATTGATAGGCGTCATAAACAGTAGTAAGCCAATCAGTGACGGAATAATAAAGGTGAGAATTGTTTTAATGCTATGTTTTTTTTGTGTCACGTTAAATACACCTTACTTATGTGCTTTAAGTTGGCCAGCTGTGCTACCCAACGGTTTATCATGGACAGAAATTGAATGTCCATTCAGTTGTGTTTTTTGGGTAGGCAAGGTTACCCCCTTATCTGCTGTATGTAAAACGAATACTGAGTCGAATAGATATTAGTTAAATGTGAGTAGATATTTACTTAGGGGAAAGGTCAGGGTATATAATAAAACCCTAATCTAATCATTAGATTGGATATTTGTTGCTAAGGTGTTTTATCTTAGGCTTTATGTTGATATCCATTGTTTTAGCGCCATTAATGAGCACGGATATTCCCGCTAATTTTGATCACATTCTTTAAGCCATAATAGCTAGGACGGACTGCGTCCTTAGGGTCTAGGAATAGAGTGCCTGCGGCTGCTAGGACTCGAGGACACTTCGCTTCTAGGTTCTAGGTTCTAGGTTCTAGGGCGGACTTCGTCCTGCTAGGAAACGATAACAAGCGAACACTTCGCTGCTAAGATTTTATAGCATCTAGCCGCGCAGCGACCTAGGACCTAGAAGGAGCGAAGCACCGCCCTCTGGCGAGCTGGCGAGTTCCTAGAACCAATCAGTCGCGAAGCGACGATCTCTTATATTCAATCACTGCCTTTTTCAGTTATCCTAAGGGATCTTTGAAACGAGCATGTTGAAGTGACTTGGGTATATTCAGGACCCATTCGGAAGGTTTTTGGGATTTTAGGCACAGTCCATGCCGGGTAATCCTAACCAATAACCATTACAATGATGATTGATAATCGATGCATGGTTTTGATCATTTAACTGTTTTTTGATCAGGGTTTCAATATTCAGTGAGTTGTTTTTTGCATGCTCTAATGCATGGGCAAGATCTGAACCCATGGCAATATCGGTTAATTTATTGGGCGATATCCGCCAATAATCAATGCCCATATCCACCATCTGTGGGATTTGCTTAATCAGATTCACCTGTGCCGCTGACTGCGTTTGAATACCGTTCAAGCGTAATAAAGGTTGCGACTCCTGGGTTTGAGCCAGTAAACCTTTGCTGTGTCGTTGGCAAATTGTTTGGCATTTGTCTTTAGGAAGTTGGTAATGTTTGGCGGTAAAGCAACGCGCAGAATGAGCTAATGGTAAATACCCGTGGCCGAGCACTTCAATTTCAAACTTAGGTTTATTGCCTTGATTAATAACTGAACTTAACCATTGTTGTGATAGTTCGCAAGGCATCACAAAACGGAACATCCCTTTTTGATGCAATAAATCAAGACTGGTTCGATTGTAATTATTAATTGTTGGTCCGCACACAAAGGGAACTTTGGCTTGGTGCGCATAATGCACCGCAGCCATATCATTGGCTTCAATACTGAAATCACCATTCTCAATCGCCCGTTTTAGCTCATTGAGTTCAGATTGTGCTTCTATTAGTGCCATGGTCGATAGCACCACATGCTTACCATGAGATTTAAGCATATTGGCAAGGTTAAGATAGTCGTTAAACTTCAGTTCACGACGGCGACTGCACACGGTTTCACCCAAATAAACGGTATCAATATTACTTAACGCGACTTGATCATAGAAATGTTCAACGTCAGTTTTTGACCAGCAGTAACTAATTGGAGCAAGTGATATTTTCATTGTGCAACCTTATTGCCATTGACGCTCATAAGCGCCCAATGTAGTAATTTGACCTTCAGATACTTTTGCTAACGCTTGTGACCATTGCGGTTGTTCGCAAAAAGACTCGGGACTGGCCAAATAAGCGTCGATAGCACTGCGCCAAACGTGAGTGACTTGGCTAACATAAGCAGGGCTGCGCTGACGGCCTTCAATTTTGAGTGATTTGATCCCCGCACGGGCAAGTTCAGGTAATAAGCTTAAGGTGTTTAAACTGGTAGGTGATTCCAGTAAATATTTTGCATCATGATCGTATTCGGCAACATAACGGCCTTTACAGACCACGGGATAACCTAGTTGTTGGCTCGCATCGGCTTTATCGATTAACACATCATTGAGCCGAGTCAGCTTGTCGCTGCCAGCATCTTGCCAGCGCACATGGTTAGCAGGGGAACATGAGCCGCCTGTATTAGGTGATTGGCCTGTGACATAAGATGATAAATGACAGCGTCCTTCAGCCATGATGCATAAACTCCCAAAAGCAAAGACTTCAAGTTCAACCGGGCTCACTTTGGCTAAATCTCGAACTTGTTTCATTGACAGCACTCGCGGCAACACTGCACGCTCAATATTAAAAGCCTGTTGATAGAATGACAATGCACCTAGGTTTGTGGCACTGGCCTGTACTGATAAATGCAAGGGAAGGTGCGGGTAGTGCTGGTGGGCATAATCGAGCAATGATAGATCCGCTACTATGAGTGCATCCATGTTTAACTGTGCCGCTAAATCGACGGCTTGATACCAACGATGTTCTTCACCGGGTTTAGGAAAGGTGTTTAGAGTTAAAAAGACTTTTCGGCCTTGGCGATGGGCCAATTGGGTGGCTTGCGTTAGCTGTGAGGCCGAAAAGTTTAAGCCTGCAAACGAACGCGCATTGGTGTCATCTTTAAGTCCGAGGTAAACCGCATCAGCGCCGGCATTGAACGCGGCTTTCAGTGACGCTAAATTACCTGCGGGGCATAAGAGTTCCATTTTGGTGTGCTCATTTTTTTTTAAGAAGAGGAGTGTAAATGTGATTGAGTTAACATGATTTGATTTAAAACAGGTTTCGTTAGATCAATTACCAGTAAACTGACTCTATTACTCGTTCTATTTCCAAGTAGGTACTCTCGATGGCTCAAGCGTTTACACAACAATTATCGCAACACTTATCGCAACAGTTGTTACATTTTGCGCCTCAAGTTAGCCGTCGTTCATTGAACGTGATGCCGGAAAAGTTAAAAATAATCGTCATCAATAAACTACTGAATTTAGTGTTAGCTGAACAATTGATGTCAGATGAACTCCATTTTCTACAGCAAAAGTGGGTTGGTATTTGTGTCGACGATATTGGTTTACGTTTTGAGGTGAGTATGGACACACAATTACAGGTGCGATCTTTTACCCAGCCCGATGTGACATTCAGTGCCAATGTGCCTGAGTTAGTTTTGGTTGCGGCAGGTAAAGAAGATCCAGACACACTCTTTTTCCAGCGTAAATTACGCATTGAAGGGGATACTGAATTAGGGTTAGAAGTCAAAAATATGTTGCTGTCTATTGAATTAGAGAACTTACCTAAACCAGCGCAAATTGGCATTGAAAAATTTGCAAAAATGCTGCAAATATTAACAGCTAATGAGTGATTGCCTTGTTGTTTAATATAAAAAAACGGCGCATTTAGCGCCGTTTTTGCCGGTGTCAGATGCTCAATGTTGACATGACAACTTGTCCGTAAGCATGGCGAATTGATTTAGCCATGGGTTTTGTGACTCTGCTGTGGGTCTGAATTTATACCATCAATGGCACAAACCGATCCGCAAGTCGGCTTGTCGAAGTGATCCTCGCCTCCAGTGCTGCATGGACCCAATGTTCTACGCATTCAGAGTCTTATGCATTCAGTGTCGGTTTTATCACCATCGCCGAAAACCCATTGACCGACACTAAGCGACGTCGGTGGGGTGTTCATAACAGCTTCACCTATGGTGATAACCTTTTAGGGCATTCGGGTTTTGCATCACAATGAATGTCGCTATCGTCGCTATTAATACCATAAAAATATCCGCTAAACTGAGTTTAGCGGATATTGATTTTCTGACGCAAAGCGTCAAAGGATGGTGACATATTGCCAGTGCTAGACTAGTGCTAGACTCTTTATTGCTAGAATATTATTGCTAGAATATTAGTGCTAGTCATCGCTAGTAACAGATTTACTCAGCGGACTCGACCACGATATTATGATCTAAGGTGACGGCCGTTTGGGTCATCAATCTGCCGTTAACCGTCGCGTCCGTATTTAAGCTTATGCCTTTTTCAGCCAAAACCACACCCTCAAAATGCACCGTTGTATCAAGTGCCACACCGGCACTTCCGGCCACTTGCCAGAAGATATTTTTTGCCTGAGCGCCGCCTTCTAAAGTAATACGACTGGCACCCTCTTGAGTAAGGTCACCTGCTATCTGAAAAATCCACACGTCATTGGCACTGCCTGAAAGGGTCACATTGGTAGTGATCAACACACCTGAACTCCACTTATATAGACCTGGCTCTAACGTCATGCCACTAATATTACCGGCACCGAGTTCAGTATAGTCGGGTAACGTTCTGCCAGCAGCATCGTTATAGGCTGTGCCCATATCAAGCACGGCTTGGGCAACCAGAGTATTATCAGGTGCTGCGCCTTTAAAGCAGTTAACTACACCACTACCTGTGTATCCGACGTCTGAGCCATAAATAGTACCGTTGATTTCAGAACACGTTACATTGTCCATCGCAGCCGACGTGATAGGGCTTGCACCTATGTCGCCTGTTATAGCGGAAGCTGGAACATTGGTAATACCAGATTTAGTCAAAATGGCAAAATCCCCAGCAGTGCTTAAGTTAACCGGTTTTGGCCCAAGAGCCGCGGCAGCACTAGTGGTAAAACTCCAGCTGAATTTCGTCGCTAATAGATTAGCTGGGATCGCCAAATCGGCGATAGCAGTAGTCAGGGTCGCGGTATAGAGCGTATTGGCCGCTAAATTATCATCTGGATTGAAGCTTGCCTTGGTGCCTTGAAAACTAATCACACCCGCGACAAGATTTGTACCATCACTTAAGGTAAAGCTGGATCCGTTTACCGTATTAGGATCAAGCGCCTCACTAAAATCAGCGGTCACATTTCTATTCAAAGCAAAATTCTTGGCTAGATCAACCGGGTCGTTTGATACTATCTGTGGTGCAATAACATCATGCAACGCAGAGGTGGTAAATGACCAGCTAAAGCCACTGGTCAGCGCGACGCCTTTAGCATTTTTTACATCCGTTGTGATTGATACTTGGTACTGAGTGTTATACGTAAAATCACTGTTTGGGGTAAACACAGCGGTATGACTCGTTTCATTATAAGAGACGGCTCCTACCACGACGGTTTCGCTGGCATCTTTTACAATAAAGCTGGCATCATTAATCGTTTGCCCATCCATGGCTTCATTGAAAGTTACTGTGACCTGTTGGTTGATCGCCACATTAGCCGCAAGATCACTTGGATTGCTGATATTAATAGTCGGCACAACTTCTGGCGCAATGACGGACACAATAGCTGGATCGTTGTTATCGTCACTACAACCCGCGACTAAGGTAAGCAGCACTGCGGCGCTAGCCCACATCGGCTGAGTAAAATATTTTTTGCTTGTGTGCATATTTTGTATCCTTTAAAAAAATTTAACCTCGCAACACCAAGAATGCTTACGTCCTTCATCGGGAATAGAGCCGATAAATAGATTTTCTTTGCTGCTGTGAATGGTCGGTTATGCCAAAAGGCATTCATTGATAGGTAAATGGTTTATCGGTAACGGTGCTTAAAAATCGCAATGTTTTGCGCTTATATCAGCACCGCTTAGGGATCCTTGAGGAGACAAGCTATCTGTCTCCTCGGTCTTTTGTTAAGTCGACTCGTGTCAGTCGACCGTCAAACTAAGGTTTTTTGGTTATATCATTGGATTCCAAAGTAACCTCTTCCGTAACCGCCATTAGTCGACCTGTGACGATAGCATCGGTAAGCACATTCACTTTTGACCAAGCGAAGACATTGCCAGCGAAGCTGGTGCCAGTGCCGATAACGGTTTTTCCTGCGGTTCTCCAATAGACGTTCTTTGCCTGTGCGCCATTGCTAAGGACAATGTCGCCACCTGGAGCACCAGTAGATAGATCACCGCCTATGGTAAAGATGAACACAGAATCAGGCTCTCCTTGAGCATCAAGCGTAAGAGTACCGGTCTGAATAGTGACGTTAGATGCCGTTTTATAGACACCACGAGTCATGGTCAGATTACCCAATTCAATCGGAAGCACCTGAGTAGCAGCGTTTGGATTAGGATCTTTCGCGAGAAAGCTATAGGCAATACCTAAATCAGTTCTCGACTGATTGATAAATGCAACCATTGAGGCATAAGGCACAGGGATCACATAAGGGGGTGTGCTGTCGTCGCCCGCATAAGATAAGCCATTGGTCAGTTCATCAAGTTCGCCTGCCTTCACTCCAGGGGTAAAGCCTGCATAATAAGAGCGTGCTTGGTCAAGAATAGCCAAGTCACCACCGACAATGGCAGAACCACTCGTGGTCGTAATGGCCTGTGAGGCAAGGATGGCAAAACGCGCCACTTCACCCAATTCTGGTGCTAGCGGGTTATTGAGTATCGCTTCTTCGACCGTCAGGTTTGTTTCCGCTGATTTGCCGTCTAGTGTTGTAATAATGACGGATGTACCGACATCAACGCCGCTAGCGAGACCGCTGTTTGACTTACCGTTGGCATTCATAGTGGCTACCTGTGTATCGGCAGATGACCAAGTAACTGATGAGGTGATATTAATTTCGCTAGTGTCAGAATAAGTTCCTGTAGCAGTGAACTGTTTCGTATTACCGTTAGAAATTATCGGATCACTCGGCGTTACTGTAATTGAATCCAGCGTCGCATTTATGACAGTCAAGTTGCTATCATCGGATATCGTGTCTAAGGTTGCCGTAATAAGCGACGAACCTGCATCAATACCAGTGGCAAGACCGTTAGTATCTATCGTTGCTACTAAGAGATCTGTTGATGACCAGATCACCTTTGTCGATACATCATGAACAGAGTCGTCTGAATAAGTGCCGGTGGCAGCAAACTGCTTGCTCATACCCTTGATAACGCTCGGAGTAGCTGGCGAAACAACTAATGAACTCAATATGGCATTAGTGACAGTTAATGTTGTACTACCTGATGTAGCACCTGATGTTGCGGTAATATCTGACGTACCAGAGGCCACGCCACTTGCAAGACCATTAGTGTTTACTGTAGCAACACTGGTATTTGCAGAAGACCACTCAGCTGAGGCCGTGATGTCAGTCGATGTTCCGTCTGAGAAAACCCCTGTAGCTTTTAATTGTTGCGTTTGGTCTTTGGGAATACTTGGATTGCCTGGCGTTACCGTAATTGAAGATAACGTCGCATCCGTAACCGTTAACATTGAAGTGGCTGATATCGCGCCTGAGGTTGCGGTAATAACCGACGACCCAGTGGCAATACCTCTTGCAATACCACTAGAGACCACTGTCGCAACACTGGTATCAGCCGATGACCAAGTCACTGAGGTGGTGATATCAACAGATGTACCATCGGAATACGTACCGGTAGCAGTAAACTGCTCGGTCAAGCCATTGGCAATGCTGGGGTCAACAGGTGTTAGCGCAATTGAATTCAACACCGCATCCGTAACAGTTAACGTTGAAGTCGCTGATTTAGCACCAAAAGTTGCGGTAACAACTGAGGTACCCGTGGCAAGGGCACTCGCCAGACCACTATCATTTACTGTCGCAACGTCGGTCTCTGCAGATAACCAAGTGGCTGACGCCGTAATGTCAACTGAGATACCGTCTGAATAAGTCGCGGTCGCGGTCAACTGCTGGGTCAAGCCTTTGGTAATGCTTGGGTCAATGGGCGTTAACGCTATTGAGCTTAAAATAGTATCTGTGATGGTGAGCTCAGTCGTTGTTTCCTCAGAGCCTAAAGAAGCGGTAATAAGCGCAGAGCCTATGGCAACGCCGCTGGCAAGGCCACTCTCATTCACTGTGGCAACTTGGGTATTGGCAGAGGACCAAGTGACTGATGCGGTGACATCTGGCGACGTGCCGTTCGAATAAGTACCAGTAACCATGAACTGTTTGGTCAAGCCATTGGCAATGCTCGGATTAGCTGGTGTGATGGCCAGATAATTGAGCATTGCATCGGTGACGGTTAGCGTGGTTGTTGCCGATTGCACATCTGATGAGCTTATAGATGCTGTAATCGCAGCTGAACCTGGGATAACCCCTGTGGCGAGACCGCTGCCATTGATTGTGGCAATAGCCGAGTCATCAGATGACCAGGTTGCCGAGCTGGAGATATCAGACGAGGTGCCGTCCGAATAGGTGCCTATAGCAGTAAACTGTTGCTTCAAGCCGGCGGGCAAGCTTGAGTTGGCAGGGGTAATTTCTATGGATGATAGTACGGCCCCATTATCGTTATTAGTGTCGTTATTATCGTCGTTATTACAACCCGCTAAGAGGAAAACTCCCAGCAGCATCGTAAATAGAAGCGATGCCTTTTTGTTAAATATATTCATACCATTATTCCTTAGAAATTCTGTGAAATTACGTTTACATTCCCTTTACTTTTCCGTCTTCTTCCTGCTTATTGTTGATGGCGACAATGACTGATAATCAAGTTAGATTCTCTGTTGTGTGATCTTATCTGTTTACTGAAAAAACTAGACCTATTTTCCGGGTGAGATAGTGGTAACGTTAATATAGTTAAAGCAACAATCACGCCAATAAGTTAAAGTTGTCAAATATAATTAAATAATTGTTTAGTAACAATTGTTTAATACTATATATTCATTAATTACACCGACGAGGCAGGAATATTCTAGGCCTCAGCATATGACAGAACCGTAATATATGGAGGGGTTTGTGTTGTAAAAACAGTAAATAGTACGGTTTTCCAGAAGAATAAATTTAAGCGTTTTACGTCATAAAATGTTATATTTACGCCACTGAAAAAATACCTAAAAGGCCTCAAAGGCCGCATTGAAATTGCTTCCTTTGTTTCCTCCCGCATATCTGTTTTGCCTGTGTGAAGCCAGATAGGTCGTTTCGGCTAGGATCAACGGATAGTGATAGAGATTCGTCATGAAAAGTAACAATAAAATAATTCCGTCAAGCTTAGCCAAGTCTGATGCAGAGCGGTTTAACGCGGCAATTGAAGAGATCACCGAGCACAGGCAGGCTGAAGAAGCACTGCTCAATGCCGGGGCGCTGCAGCGGGCTATTTTCAATAGCGCTAATTTCTCCTGCATTGCTACCGATGCTAAAGGCGTCATCCAGATTTTCAACGTCGGCGCCGAACGGATGCTGGGTTACTTGGCCGATGATGTGGTGGACAAGATCACGCCTGCCGATATTTCCGATCCCCAGGAAGTGATTGCGCGTGCCGAGGCGCTCTCAGATGAACTTGGCACCTTGATAGAGCCTGGCTTCGATGCGCTGGTATTCAAGGCGACACGCGGGATTGAAGATATCTACGAATTGACTTACATCCGTAAGGATGGCAACCGCCTTCCTGCCGTGGTATCGGTCACGGCACTGCGCGACGAGCAGGAGGCGATCATCGGTTATCTGTTGATCGGCACCGATAATAGTGTTGGCAAACAGGCAGAAGAAGCGCTGCTCAAAGCGGGCGAACTGCAGAGTGCCATTTTCAACAGTGCCAACTTTTCCAGTATTGCCACGGATGCGGAAGGCGTTATCCAGATATTTAACGTGGGCGCCGAGCGTATGCTGGGTTACACAGCGGAAGAGGTGATGAACAAGATCACCCCAGCCGACATTTCCGATCCCCTGGAGGTTATTGAGCGCGCTAAAGTACTCAGTCTTGAACTTGACACCCCGATCACCCCCGGCTTCGATGCGCTAGTATTTAAGGCGACACGCGGGATTGAAGATATCTATGAATTAACCTACATCCGTAAGGATGGTAGCCGCTTTCCGGCGGTAGTGTCGGTCACAGCACTACGCGACGACGAGGAGAGCATCATAGGTTATCTGTTGATCGGCACCGATAACAGTGTCGGCAAGGCAGCGGAAGAGGAAATTATCAAAGCGGGCGCATTGCAGAATGCCATTTTCAATAGTGCCAACTTTTCCAGTATTGCCACCGATGCACTCGGCGTGATCCAGATTTTCAATGTGGGCGCCGAGCGAATGCTGGGCTACACAGCAGATGAGGTGATGAACAAGATCACCCCCGCCGACATTTCCGATCCACAAGAAGTTATCGAACGCGCCAAAGTTCTGAGTCTTGAACTTGACACTGCGATCACGCCCGGGTTCGATGCTTTGGTGTTCAAAGCCCGGCGCGGCATTGAGGATATCTACGAGCTGACCTACATCCGCAAGGACGGTAGCCGCTTTCCGGCGGTCGTGTCGGTAACCGCGCTCCGGGATGAGCAAGACGCTATCATAGGTTATCTACTGATCGGCACCGACAACACCGCGCGTAAACGCATCGAGCAAGAGCAAAAAGAACTCAGTCAGCGCCTGCAAGACCAACATTTTTATACCCGTAACCTGATTGAATCCAACATCGATGCACTGACGACTACCGATCCGTCCGGTATTATTACCGATGTTAACAAGGAGATGGAGCTGCTCACGGACTGCAGCCGTGATGAAATGCTCGGTACGCCATTTAAAGACTACTTTACCAATCCGGAGCTTGCCGTGGCTGGAATAACAAAGGTGCTATGTGAAAAGAAGGTCACCGACCTTGAGCTCACCGCGCGCGCCCAAAACGGCCAGGAGACGGTAGTCTCCATTAACGCGACCACTTTTTATGACCGGGACAATAATCTGCAGGGAGTGTTTTACGGTGCCCGCGATGTGACTGAGCGCAATCGTTTGGATCAAAAATTACAGGACAAAAATGTTGAGTTGGAAAGTGCCACTATGGCAGCAGAGAAAGCCAACCTCGCCAAATCCGATTTTTTGTCTAGTATGAGCCATGAACTGCGTACGCCACTTGGCGCGATCCTCGGTTTTGCTCAACTACTAGAGTCGAGCACGCCACCCCCGCAGCATACGCAGCAAAAAAGCATTGCTCAGATCCTCAAGGCGGGGTGGTATTTGTTGGAGTTAATCAATGAAGTCCTCGATCTGGCGTTGATTGAATCTGGCAAGCTGCCCATGTCAATCGAAACGATTTCGCTGGACGAAGTGATGCAGGAATGCATCTTGATGAGCGAGCCGCAAGCGAAAACCTATGGTATCAAGATGATCTTTAACCGTTCGGACTCGATAAACTTTGTCAACGTCGATCGGACCAGGCTAAAGCAGGTGATTCTTAATCTGCTTTCCAATGCGATTAAATACAATCGTGAGGGTGGCAGCGTGATATTAGAAAGCAGCCAAAGCACGGAAGATATGATCCGGATCAGTGTCCGCGATACAGGTGAAGGATTGTCAGAGGAGCAACTTGGGCAACTTTTCCAACCGTTTAACCGTCTGGGGCAAGAAGCCAATAATCAAGAAGGAACCGGGATCGGGCTGGTGGTCAGTAAACGTTTGGTCGAATCGATGGACGGCATTATCGGTGTACAAAGCCATGTCGGCGTTGGCAGCGTGTTCTGGTTTGAACTGAAGCGTACCGTCGACTCCTTATCTAACCTTGATGCGACGACATCAATGCCCTTGCTACCATTTCAATGTGAGGACCCTGAACGGTTGAAAAGCTTGCTCTATGTTGAGGATAATCCTGCTAACTTGATGCTCGTTGAGGATATCATTGCCCGTCGACCCAATCTGCGTTTTCTCAGTGCTACGGACGCCGTCAGCGGTATCGAGATGGCGCATACCTATCAGCCGGATGTGATCTTGATGGACATCAACCTGCCGGGGATCAGCGGCTTGACCGCATTGCATATTCTCAGGGAAGATCCGACCACAGCCGCTATCCCGGTGGTGGCACTGAGTGCGAATGCCATTCCTCGCGATATTGAGAAAGGTCTGGACGCCGGCTTCTTTCGTTATTTGACTAAACCGCTGCGGATTAATGAATTTTTGAAGACATTAGACATCGCGCTTGAATATACCAATCAGTCAGCAGATATCCCCAATAATGAGGTGACCTGATGACGATCACTGCAACGGACATTCTCAATGCCAAGATTCTGATTGTCGATGATCAAGAGCCTAATGTGACTCTGCTCGAGCAATTACTGCTTGAAAGCGGCTATACAAGGGTGACGACAACCATGGATCCTCAAGCTGTTTGTGACCTAAATGCTGAAAACCATTATGATCTTGTTCTGCTTGATCTGCAGATGCCGAGGATGGATGGATTTGAGGTGATGGCAGCGCTTAAGGCTGACGATCCGGCCGACTATTTACCTGTGCTCGTTCTCACCGCCCAACCAGGCCATAAACTGCAAGCACTACAATCTGGTGCCAAGGATTTTATCAGTAAACCTTTTGATCTGGTCGAAGTCAAAACGCGCATCCATAACATGCTGGAAGTGCGCTTGCTTTATAAGCAACTGGAGAGCAGTAACGACACACTGGAAGATACAGTGCAAAAACGTACGGCAGAGCTGCTCCGCATTAATCTGCAATGCACCGAGGAAATAGAGGAACGTAAAAAGGCCGAAGCGTCACTGCAAGGAACGTATACAGAAATTAAACAGTTGAAGGACAAACTTCAGGCAGAGAACGTTTATCTGCAGCAAGAAGTGGCGCGGCAGTTTAATTTCGACGAAATTATCGGTAACAGCCAACTGCTCTCGCAGGTGTTTCATCAAGTTGAGCAAGTTGCGCCTATGAATGCGACCGTACTGTTGCTTGGTGAGACCGGCACAGGTAAAGGCTTAGTCGCCCGCGCTATCCACAGCCGCAACGCACGCAAAAAAAGTCCGTTGATCACGGTAGACTGTACTACCCTGCCAGCAACGCTGATCGAGAGCGAGCTGTTTGGCCGGGAGCGGGGCGCTTTCACCGGTTCCGATAGCAAACAGATAGGTCGTTTTGAGCTGGCCGATGGCGGCACTCTGTTTCTTGATGAGATTGGCGAAATGCCACTCGAGATGCAGGCCAAACTGCTCCGAGTGATTCAGGATGGCGAATTTGAACGCCTGGGGAGTCCTCACACAATTAAGGTCGACGTGCGCATTATCGCCGCCACCAATCGCAATCTGATTGATGAAGTGCGTAATGGTAAGTTCCGTGAAGATCTCTATTATCGGCTGAACGTATTCCCGATCACCTTGCCGCCACTAAGGCAACGTAAGGAAGATATTCCGTTGCTGGTCAACCATTTTGTGGCTAAATTTAATAAGAAAATCGGCAAGCAGATTGATATCGTCAGTAACGCGGCCCAGAACACCCTGCAGCAGCATCACTGGCCCGGCAATGTACGAGAGCTGGAAAGTGCCATTGAACGAGCTGTGATCCTCAGCGCAGGAACATCACTGCAGATCTTAGATCGCTTTGATAGCTTTGACAAACGAGTGTCTAGCAACGATCGCTTCGATGGCGTTAACAGACGAGTACCTAGGGAGGAACCTTCGGTTCAAACGCTGGTTGAGTTGGAGCATGAGCATATTCTTAACGTGTTGCAGCAGACCAATTGGCGCATTGAAGGCCAGCAAGGTGCGGCAGTGATCCTCGGACTCAACCCCAGCACCCTGCGTGCCCGAATGCGCAAATATGGCATAGTGCGGCATTAACATTAACTGCGGCACTACAATTAATAAGCAAAATAGGGGCAAACATGTTAGATTTTTAAGCGCAATATTGTGGCTTAATATACCCAAATAACCTCGAAATGGACTATTGATCATGTCGAGAAGTAACAGCGTTCAAGGTTCTAAGAATAGGACGCCTACGGCTGCTAGAGCGACCTTTGGTCTGCTAGGTTCTAGTGTTGCCTCGCTGCTAAGATGTTATAGGATCTCGCCGCGCAGCGTCCTAGCATCTAGGACTGGTAATGTGAGTCGCCGCAGTTCCCAAATCAATTCACAAATCAGTCCCCAAATAAGCAACAACTATTTACCTTTCTTGTCTAGCGGGTATCATCCCGATATAGCTTGTTATTGCTCAAAATTAACTCTACTCTCTATGAGAAATTTACATTCGCTAAACCAAAGGAAATCCAATGAAAAAAGTTCTCGCAGTCGCCGCAGTTATGTTAACTTATTTGACTTGTATTTCGGGTGCCTACGCCGGCATAGTTTCCTCCGAGCAGGTTATCGTCCAACAGCAAAATATATATAATAAACAGCAAGTTCTCGAAATGTTCAACAGCGCTGAGGTTCAAGACAAACTGGTGGCACTTGGGGTCAGTCTCGAGGATGCAGAGATGCGCATTGCCAGTATGACCGATCAGGAAATAAATCAATTAAATACCCAGATGAATGATATGCCTGCAGCTGCTGGCGTAGTAGGGGTTGTCGTCACAGTATTAGTTGTGTTGGTGGTGCTCGATTTGGTGGGTGTTACCGATGTATTTTCCTTTATTCGGCCGATAAATTAAATCGTATTTTCAAGCATGAATGCCATCAGCATGTTCACAAAAGCCATGTGTATTACTGGCTTTTGTTTATTTCTCAGCGGCTGTCTGTCGATACCACCCCAGACCGCCATATTGCTAGCCAACCCGCCCGCTATTGCGCATAAACATCAAATTACTGGGGTGCCTTTTTACCCTCAAGAGGATTATTTCTGTGGCCCCACCACGCTCGCGGAAGTATTCAATTTTTATGGGGTAATCAAAACGCCGCAACAAATAGCGCCGGCACTGTTTATTCCAGAGTTGCAAGGCAGTTTACAAATTGAAATGGTTGCAGCTGCACGTCAACAGGGGCTGCTGGCCTATGCAGAATCAGGCAATCTGACCCAGCTACTGTCTTTGGTGAGTGAAAATATTCCGGTCATTATTTTACAAAATGTATCGACCTCATGGTATCCAATGTGGCATTACGCAGTGGTGACAGGTTATGACTTGGATAAGCAGTATGTGCGGTTGCATTCAGGCACCAATAAAAATCGTATTGCCGAACTGAAGGTATTTGAACGAACCTGGCTGCGTGGTCAGTATTGGTTGTTGGCTGCCGTGCCAGCGGATAAAACCAGTTTACATTTTGATCCTTTCATTTATGCCAGCGCCGCTCAGGATCTGCTCAGTAGTGGTAAAAGTACTCAAGGGATCAGTGCCCTTGAAAATGCCACCAGACAATGGCCTGACTACTGGCTAAGTTACTTTTTACTCGGCAATTATTATTTAGCCATTGATAACGCCCAGGCCGCTTTTTGGTATCAACAGGGATTGACTTATATTGATCAACAGGCTGAGCAACAGGCCGCCTATTTAAATAACTTCGCCTATAGTTTGTCTTTGTCTGGTTGCAAACCGCGTGCGATGGAAATGATTGAAAAAGCGCGTAGACTTCAACCCGAAGATAGCAATATTCGCAGCAGCCAAAAAGACATAGAAAAAATGCCTGATAACGCGAGTTGCTCAGTCAATTAAGCTAACATTATTCAAGATGACAATAAAACTGAGCGCTGTTGATATTGCTGAAGACTTTACTCTCATTGAATAATGGATAAACAGTCTATAAAAACAATATTACGACTTGGGGTTAATCAGCCGATGTTTGGGTGTTTTTTGTAAAGTGCAGAAAAATAGCTAAGGCAATCAAAAGTAATGCAGTACTGCAAATAATGGCGACTGGATAATATAAATTACCGGCGAGATCGAGTTGACTATACTTAATCACCATAATTAATCCCTCAAGCGATAGCGCAATACAAACCGTTCCGATAAATCTAGGAATCGTTCTCCTTAAGATGGCAACAGCATCACTCTCACTTTCCTCATGGCCTGAATATTCTTTATTTATCACCAAAGCCAACTCAAATACTGCAAGCGCGATGATCCCAGTATTGATGCTACTCAAAAAAATCTGCATGATGTCAGTTCCATTTGAAATACCTTTGAAAATGGTCGTCATTAATGAAAACATAATAGCCACAGTTAAGCCTAAAAAAATCATTGTGAATGATTTTGCTAAAATACTTTTAATCCAAAAAAATAATTTATTATTCATCTTACCTTCTGTTATATTTTAACGTTTATACATCACCGAATGGTCAGGGAAAGCCTTTAGCGTTAGCGTATTTAACGTGTAACCTACCAAATAAAAGCACCTCCATTGATTTGCTTCAAAATAATTAAAAAAGCTTGAAAAACCAATGAAATAAACCAAAAAAAACAGGATGACAGAGCTGAACTTGTAATCCTGTTAAATTGACTTGTAGGGAAAATATTTACCTAACATCTCCCCCTCTTACTTGCTACTTATTCAGCAGGCTGAGTAATGGCATTTTGTTGTAAAGTCACTGCCGTTTGAGCTAATAATCGACCGTTGATAGAGGTGCCGGTATTTACGGCAATCATCGTTTTACTCAGTACGATACCTTCAAAATGTGAGTTCGTTCCAAGCGTTACCGAGCCTGCGACCTGCCAGAAAATGTTTTTGGCTAGTGCGCCACCCGCTAACGTTACGTTCATTGCATTAGCCTGATCAAGATTACCTGCCACCTGCATAATCCAGACATCATTTGGGCCGCCAGAAAGGGTGACATCTTTACTGATATTAACGTCTGAAGACCATTTGTAAAGACCTGGAGCCATCGTTAGGCCGCCAATTTCGCCGGCACCAAGTTCATTGAAATCCACTGAAACACGTCCTGCGGCGTCGTCATAAGCAAATCCCATGTCACCCACAGCCAATTCTAGGTAGCTTGCTGAATTTATCGCGCAGGGTGCTGGGCCCGCAGCATCAACCGTGTAAATAGCGCCGGTCACTTCATTACAGTTAAGTAGTAGCGCCGCACCTGTGATAGGGCTAGTGCCGACATCACCAACAATGGCAGAACGATAAACATCAGTAATGCCAGATTGGCTCAAAATAGTGAAAGAACCTGCGCTTTTAAGATTAACTGCCGTTGGGCCAGCAGCCATCGCATTTCCAGCAAATAAACCACCAATAACTAATGGCAACAGTAATTTGTTTAAATTGTTTTTAAGCATGATCATCATTATTTCCCTTATAAGGAATGTTAAATTGAGTAGTAACAAGATTGTTACTACTTTCGGACTGGTTGTCCGTTCTATTGAGGTGTTTTGCAACGAGTATGCCAGAATTAATATCGAACCTGAATTAAGCTAATTTATTGATATAAATACTATTTTTCTGTGCTTGAATAATATCAACTGCTAAACTATCAAATACCTAACTAGCATATTTACCTGAACTACCATATTTGATAGTTTCCGTATAACTATTTAAGGGTTTACATACATTATCGAATAACTAATCACCGTCGTTTGAAGGCGGATTATGTTATCTGATCGGGTGATAAGTTCGAGTGAAAGCCCCTGGTTGTCGCTGAATCGGTGAAGTAAGAAGGCCATAGACTTTCAAGCTTAACTAAGGCCAAGCTCATCGTTCGCATCAGTGAGGTCAATGGCAACGTCATCTAATGTATTGGGATGATGTTGGTGGTGCCAAGGGCTTTGAAAATCTGGCTAACGTCGATTTTTTGTTGCCTCAAAGGCATACATCCAAGCGCCACTATTCCCAGAAATATCCTCTCGGCGCGATAATCTGTTAATGCATACTCAAAGTCGCCATCGCTGATAAGCAATAATTAATATGGAGATATTAAGAGATCGTGCGGTTAACGTTTTGTCGTCAGCTTAGGTTGACGAATAAACCCCTCTGTCACCATTGCTGATGTTGCCATCGCGGATAAGCCATAATATGGAGGTGTTAAGAAAGGGTGCGGTTAACGTTTTGTCGTTAACTCAGATTGGCTAATAAACCCCTCTGTCGCCATTGCTGATAAGCCATAATTAATACGGAGGTGTTAAGAAGGGGGCGGTTAACGTTTTGTCGTCAGCTTAGATTGGCGAATAAAACCCTCTGTCACCATTGCTGATAAGCCATAATTAATATGGAGGTGTTATGAAATCGTGCGGTTAACGTTTTGTCGTTAACTCAGATTGGCGAATAAAACCCTCTGTCACTATTACTGATGTCGCCATCGTGGATAAGCCATTATTAATATGGAGGTGTTAAGAAAAGGGCGGTTAACGTTTTGTCGCCCGCGTTGTCTGCTTGACGGTTAATGTCCTCATCTCGTTTCCTAATCTTTGACATGGGTTGCCTAGATCATCCAATAGCATTGGTCATTATCTGTTAGATAGGTCTTTATTTATGGCGCAGCGCTCTCTATTGTTGAATGTACAGTCGTTTCGTTAAAGGTAATGACTGTCGGTGGCATAGGTTCAACATAGTCCTTGCCGGTGTTAATCTGCCAGTTTGCCCGTGATTGCTGCGTATTTTATTAATAGCGCATCTTGTGACTCTATATGTTCTGGGTCGGGATCAATACAATCAATGGGACAAACCGATACACAAGTCGGTTTGTCGTAATGCCCGACGCATTCAGTGCACAATGCGGGATCAATTTCATACACCTCTTCACCCATAGTGATAGCCTCATTAGGGCATTCGGGTTCGCACATGTCACAATTGATGCAGCTATCGTCAATGATTAATGCCATAAAAACCTTAAGTTAACTGGGTTGATGAGGGTTTCGCGTATCTAACCCTTCAGGTAGGTTACGCATTAACATCGCTTTGTTTACATTAATATCCACTGGCAGCGCTAGAAACACGAAGTGCCCCGAGCCTAACGCGGAATCGATTGACTCGCCTTTGCGATTAAGTAACGATTCAATAGTGATAACAAAATTACCTTCGGTTGTCATTACTTCAACACTGTCACCGACGGAAAACTTATTTTTAACGTCAATTTCAGCTAATCCTTGAGCATTTCGTTGCCCAGTAAACTCACCGACAAATTGCTGGCTATCACTGACAGAGTGACCATATTGGTAATTTTGATATTCGTCATGGACATGGCGACGTAAAAATCCTTCGGTATAACCGCGATGCGCTAAGCCTTCAAGGTTGCTCATCAAGGTTCGATCAAAATCTTTGCCAGCAGCCGCATCTTCAATGGCTTGGCGGTATAATTGCGCCGTGCGCGCGACATAGTAAAAAGATTTGGTACGGCCTTCAATTTTTAATGAATCCACGCCCATTCGGGTTAAGCGATCCACATGTTGAATGGCGCGTAAATCTTTTGAGTTCATGATGTAGGTGCCATGCTCATCTTCAAACGCTGGCATATACTCGCCAGGTCGACCGGCTTCTTGCAATAGGACAATGTCGCTACTGGGTTGGCCAGAACCTAATGTTGGCGATTCAAACTGTACCGTGGGGGCGACAGGGATGATATCACCGGTCTCAGTTTGCTGTGCTTGGTGCACATCGTATTTCCATCGACAGGAATTAGTACAGGTTCCTTGGTTTGGGTCGCGTTTATTCATGTAACCAGAGAGTAAACAACGGCCAGAATACGCCATGCAAAGTGCACCGTGAACAAATACTTCTAATTCAATATCGGGACAACGTTGACGAATTTCTTCAATTTCATCCAGAGACAATTCACGAGACAAAATGACTCGTTTAATGCCTTGTTGTTGCCAGAATTTAACTGACGCCCAGTTAATCGCGTTAGCTTGAACCGATAAGTGAATCACTTGCTCAGGAAAGGCCTCGCGGACCATCATGATGAGCCCTGGGTCTGACATAATAACGGCGTCAGGCTTCATCGCAATGACAGGTTGCATGTCTTTAATATAGGTTTTTAGCTTGGCATTGTGAGGTGCAATATTACTCACAACATACAATTTTTTGCCAAGGGCATGTGCCTCTTCTATACCGGTGGCGAGCGTTTCCATTTTGAAATCATTATTTCTGACTCGTAAGCTATAACGAGGTTGGCCTGCGTAAACGGCATCGGCACCATAAGCAAAGGCGTAACGCATATTTTTAAGCGTACCAGCGGGAGATAATAATTCAGGTTTAAACATGGTTTTTCTCGACCTAATGGGATATTGCATAACTCAAGGTCGGAAGCTTACTTAAGGATATTAGCGCGGACAAATATAGCCTTGGTATTTGTGATGTCGGTTGTCTTTTTAGTATGACAAAGGCAATATTTAAGCGATTAATTGGCACAACAGCGGACAATTAATTAAGTTCTAGCTTGTTGAGTAATCGCAAACGTTATCGGTTTGGGTATATAATCACAACATTATTGACTATATATTTATGGAGACTCCATGTCGACGGAACATCAACTCTTGGTTGGACTATTAAAGAAGCTTAAAGATGATGCTTTAGTGCTACCGACATTGCCTGAAGTGGCTATGCGCGTTCAAGAAGTCGTGTCTCGTCAAGATTCAAGTCTTAAACAAGTCGCAGATATTATTGGTCAAGATGCCGCTATCTCAGCTCGAATTATTAAAGTGGCTAACAGTGCCTTGTATTCTCGGGGTAACAAAGCGGAAAGTATCAATGCAGCGGTTAGTCGTATTGGCTTAGTGCAAATAAAATCTATTACCACTTCTGTTGCCATGGAGCAGTTATTTATCTCCACTAACGAAATGGTGTGGGAAGTCATGGATGAAGTATGGAAAACCTCGATTGAGGTCACCGCTTCATCCTGTGCCATGCTCGAAATGTATAATAAGCGTCATCCCACTAAAAAATTAAATCGTGATACGTTAACCCTTGCGGGCTTAGTGCATAATATTGGTGCATTACCGGTATTAACCGAAGCAGAAGCTCAACCTGAACTGTTTAGTCGAATTGACGATTTACGCAGTTTAGTGCGTAAAATGCAGGGGCCGATTGGTCGTGCTGTATTAAAAACATGGGACTTTGCCCCAGAGGTAATGGAAGTGGTTGAACGTTGGTCTGATCTTCACTACCTGCCTAACACGGTCACTTACCTTGATTTTATTCGATCCGCAGCATTCTATACGGGTGAACTTCGTGCTGGTGAAGACTTAGAGGGAAGGTTAGGGGTGTTTGCCGAGCGCGGGCTACCTGTGACACCAGAAGATCTTGCCAGTGATGAATTTATTGAGATGTATCATTCAATTAAGCAAAGCTACGAATAGCCTTATTAATGGATATTTTTTATGGATATTACTCTTTGAGCCAATACCAGAATGAACACTATCCAAATATAATGCTGTTTAATGTCTAAAAACCACAAGATTGAAACTGTAACATGATGAATTATTTACTGATAACAATGTTATTTATTATTGCAGTTATGCTGTGCATTGTTGCATTTATTCATTGGCGTCAACATCGATTTATTCAGCGATTAACTCACTCGCTTGAACTCAGGTTGCTTAACCAAGATTCATTTAATATAGACTCTTCTTCTAAATCGTTAAAACCGCTCATTAACGTTCTTCATGATTTGCATCAATCAAGCCTGTTTATTACCGAACGGGATAAGTTAACCGGATTAGCCAATCGTGTCGGCTTTAAACGAAAAATGCTGGCTAGAATGCCGATTTCTGAAGGCATGCTGGTGCTGGTGGATATTCACCAATTTCGTTTTGTGAATGATTTATTTGGTTTTTTATTTGGTGACAAACTGCTTAAAGCATTTGCAAAGCGGATCGATAGTCTTAACTGCAAAGCACAGTTTATTGCGCGGATGAACGGTAATGAGTTTCTGTTGTTTTATCACCAACCCTTGACTATCGAGCAGTTGCTCACCATAAAAAATGATTTACAAAGACCATTTGAAATTGAACAGCAGCCCATCAGTATCAAAATGCAATTAGGGGTGTTGTCATTAAGTGAACATCATGCGGATGTGAGTTTGATGCTTCGCCGCTTAGATTTAGCCCTGAAGAAAGCCAAAGCATTAAAGCGGCCGATTGCTTTTTATGATCAGGATGATGATAAAGCGCAATACCGAGAATTGCTAATCATTAATGGCTTGCCTAAAGGATTAAAGCAAGATCAATTATTTATGGTCTTTCAACCAA
The DNA here is from genome assembly GCF_040310185.1 of Shewanella sp. T24-MNA-CIBAN-0130. NCBI lineage: Bacteria > Pseudomonadati > Pseudomonadota > Gammaproteobacteria > Alteromonadales > Shewanellaceae > Shewanella > Shewanella sp. T24-MNA-CIBAN-0130. The sequence goes on from NZ_JBEOPP010000052.1 coordinate 29,400, forward strand.
AATTAGATATAAAAAGTGGCCAATGTAAGCAGGTAGAAGCATTGATCCGTTGGCAGCATGAAAGCTTAGGATTAATTTCACCGAGTGAATTTATTCCATTAGCGGAACAAACCGGAATAATTGATATTCTAAGTCCTTGGGTGCTGGATAACGTGTTGGCTCAACAAGCCAAATGGCGAAATATGGGGATTTACGTTAATGTTGCGCTTAATTTGTCATCAACTGATTTAGATAATCCCAATTTGGCAGTCGATGTCGCTACAAAACTATCCCAGTATCTGGTTCCTGCCGAATCCATTACGATTGAAATCACCGAAAGCGCCTTAATGATATCACTGGAACAAACTATTATGACCTTAAATCAATTGCGAGATATCGGGGTTAAATTGGCCATTGATGACTTTGGTACCGGCCATTCTTCTTTGGCTTATTTGCGTCATTTACCCGTAGATGAAGTGAAAATTGATAAAGCCTTTTTAGATGAATTTGAAACGTCCAAAGCCGCGAAACAAATTGTTAAGACCAGTATCGATCTCGCTAAAAATTTAGGTTTTGAAGTGACGGTTGAAGGGGTGGAATCTAAGTCCGTCTTAGAGACGTTACATCTTTTTGGGGTGGATACGATTCAAGGTGATTACTTTGCGAAACCTTTCACTGCCAGTGAGTTTGAACACATTTATCCGCAACTTAATCATCCGCAAATTAAACACCCATAACATAATGGCCTTTAAGGCGACATTGAGACGTTTTAGGTGACCTTGCTAAGACTAAGATCCCACCGATAAATGGGCGATTAATTCTGCAGGCATAGGCGCAAGTTGACGCTTCTGGTTCATGCAGACCATTTCAACGGTTGCCGTTACCGCAGGCTTTTTGGCATTGGGACGCCATATTTGCTGTTTCCACACTGTACGATACTTACTTTCAAAATAAAATTGAGTACGAACATCAATAATTTCTGCAAATTCAACCCCATCGTGACATAACATATCGCTGCGATAAACCGCAAAACCTAATTGTTGTTGCTGCCAAAGTTGACTAAGCACATCTGCACCAATGACATGTTCACGCGCGCGTTCGAAATACTTTAAAAAATTAGGATGGTACACCACACCAGAAAAGTCGGTGTCTTCATAATAAATTTGTACCGCAAAAGAGTGAACTGGACTGTATTTGGGCTCTACAGAGACATGGCTCATTACACTATGACCTTATGTTATTCATTGTATTGTGGTTAATTATTTGCGGGCAGAAGCAGTTGATGATACTTGCCTTGTTTTTGTAACGTGAGCAGTCCTTTATCGAGTAATTGGCTAAGGTGCTTTGCTTGTGGATTATGTTTAGAGAACGCGACAAATATTTCACTGGTATGATTGTTAAATTTTGCTTTTATATCATGGCTAACACCCATCTGGTTAATGTAAACATCAGCGACAAGATCATACATAATAGCAGCATCAATTCTGCCCACTAATAGTAAATTGATCAATTGGCGCTGACTATTAACGGTAATAACGTGTAGTTTCAGTTTTTCTACAAGTGTCATAAATTCATCTCCGTATTCATAACCATTCACAATGCCAATCGTGCTCTGTGCTGGGATCTGCCATTTATTATTCACAATGGTAGGGTATTCTTTGGCAAAGAAAAAAGAAGCCGTTACGGTAAAAAGAGGTTCATTACCAAATACAAAGCGATCAATAGTGCTCTGCTCACGGGTGACATTAAAGACGCCATCAACAGTGCCGCGTTCGGTCATAATCAGACCCCGAGAGTAAGGTACGACAATTGTGGAAACCTCAACATCAACTTGCTCAAAAGCATGGTTGATAATGTTGTGGGAAATACCTCTGCCGACTTCATCAGCAAACGGGGGCCAACTATCTTCTGCTGCTAACGTGATTCTTAGTGATTCTGCCACTGCCATTTTAGGGGTGACGATAACGCAAGCGCTTACAAGTGCAAGTAAAGTAACCTGAGCAAATATACGCCACACTTTGCCAGTTAGAATGTAACCAAGCAGGACGTTTGGGTAACCTATTAACGACATATAATCCTTTATTAAATGTTCCTGTTGCGCCAAGCGGATAATAGCACCTTTACTATTAAAGTGATATTTCCTCTGTTGCGAATATCGCCAATCAATAGCCGCTAGAATATGATTACTGCTAATGCCTACAAACTGACTCAGTGATAGATTAATGGTCATAATAAGGGTAACGGAAAAGAGTAATATTAATATTAACTAATTGATTGTTTTGCTAATAGATCAATAGGCTAGCCATAGTGTTAGTCATCAAGTTAGTTTGTTAAGGCGTCGATTTTGGCTGGTAAATGATTGAAATAAATACCATCACGGGCGAAAGCTGGAAAGTCACCGTGCAAATTAAAGAGCCCCTATGGCTGCTAGAGCGACCTTCGGTTTGTTAGGCTCAAGTGTCGCTTGGCTGCTAAGATTTTATAGGTTCTAGCCACGCAGCGTCCTAGCCTTTAGGCCTTGTTCTTCGGGAGCGCTGAAACGAGTATGTTGAAGTGGTTTGGGGATATATCAGCCATAGCCAAAATGATGGCTCAGGAGATGGGATTAAGTTATTTCAGTTTAATGTGCAGATGAATGCCGTGATGAATAGAGGTGGTCTATTGAGTAAACCCACTGACGATCCGGTGGGCTTTAAGCACAAAGATATAATGTCAGCATTGATGCCGACTTAGCTTAACAGCAAAAAAACATATTTTTAGATCGTGTCTGTTATCGTTGTCCTGGGCAGGATAATTTACTTAATCCGACAGTTGGTATTGCATCACGAAGTGTCTTATAAGCACACAATGACAAGCATTAAGCATTAAGCATTTGAGTAATGCCTTTATATTAAAACGTGACGCTATCACTTTTGTTACAAGCCGAGCCGTTGCTCTTTTTTTACATAATGTTACTGATTTCTTTGGCTAGCATAGCGTAGAGAAAAGCTTTATCGATTTGAAATTGTTGACTGACAAGCGACATCAATAACAACCCTAACCCTATGCGGTCGCGGTTTCATTTTTGCAAAGACAAACCATTAAATCGCTTATCTAGAGCGATTATTGATTTAACCGCTAATAGACACTCATCAGGATTAGCTATTGTAAAAGAGTGTCGATAAAGCGTATGCGAAATAAAGTAATGGCGTAAATGGCTAAATCAATAATGTGTTATCAATGGCGGTAAATTGCTGACATTGGTCGGTTAGCGACTTTGCGGTAAGGCGCTCAACACTTACTACATGGGTGTAGCATGTGGTCGTTTGGTTGATTTTTTTGAGTAACAAATCAAAATCACCATCACCAGACAGTAAAATAACTTCATCTACCATGGGGGCTATCTCAAGCATATCGATAGTAATACCGACATCCCAATCTCCCTTGGCTGAGCCATCACTACGCTGAATATAAGGCTTAGTTTTAACCGTAAAGCCAATATGTTTTAGTGCATCTTGAAATTTAACCTGTCCGTCATCTGCCGGAGCAATCGCATAGGCGATAGCATGGCTAATATTGCCTTGTGCGGATAAACGTTTATACAAGGCGCGGTAATTAAATGAACGCCCAAAACCTTGCTTACAGGTGTAATAAATATTTTGCACATCTACGAATACGGCAAGGGTTGTCATTATTACACCTGTGAAGGTTAAGGCTGTTGCGCTTTTTGAGCGGCAATGGCGTCATTAAGTTGTGCTTCAACTAACCCTAGTGAGTGAGTTGACGAAGAGATGAGTCGGTACATTGCGGGGATCACCAATAGGGCGACAACGGTCGCAAATGCCATATTGAACATTTTTAGGGCGCATTCTCGCTTGCTTTAGCTGCGAGTTAAGCCTTGCGTAAAGCGAAGCTTTACTGTTT
>NZ_JBEOPP010000053.1:0-33067 GCF_040310185.1 Shewanella sp. T24-MNA-CIBAN-0130
GATGTGTAGTTTTTCACAGTATAAAATAATTTGAAAGTGGTGAGCATATTAGATCATAATTTAATGCGGATTGGTATAAGTTCAAACATCATAGTGTTTACAATTTGACAACATAACAACGATAAGTTCCAGTCATCACGGAAAAAAAGCAAAAGAAAGGCCGCGACAGTAACTGCCGCGGCCTCTTGATCTCTTGTTAAGCTTTCCAGCTATAAATGTGCTCCCTGCACCATCCATACGTATCGCTTGCTTCCTGCTCTATCCTTGTTCAATCCTTGATGTTCCATGTACAATAAAGTACTTTCCCTCTTACTCGATTATCCTTTTACCGAGCCTGCTCCATCCTAAGCGTGTCCTTATATCATCCATGAAATTCTTACTCTATCCTGTCGCAAATCATTTGCGTACAATCTGGCATCCATTGCACACTATCATCCTGATAATGTTATAAAACCCGCTTAATCCGCTATTGCGTCCATTGAGCAAGCCTAACGTTTCATCCTGAAACTTAATACCGTCCATTATATCTATATACTCATGGTCTTCCACGACCGCTTTACTACCTTGTAATGTCCCTTCCCTAGGAACGAGATAAATAATAATTCATTTACCTAGACGTAAACAGGTACCTGTAAATGATTAAAATATTTCACAGACAACATAAATTAAAATAACGAACAAAATCAATAAATTAAATTTTAAGCAGACATATAAGCTATCAATTAGGTGGTTCGGCTCACACACTTTGTGAGATATATCTCACAAGGCGGCAGGCAAAAAAGGTAAACATCTAGTTAACGATTACTATTAACTAAACATCCTAAACCAGCAAACAGCTCAAACCCTGGCTTAAATCCGCTATTTTGCTTAACCTTAATCCATATAACCGAAGGAGAGTTGGTATTGATGAGTGCGGCAAACCAGCAAATCACGAGAGCAACCGTAATACGCTAATAACGGGTATACCATTCCACTTCAAGATGCTCGTTTCAGAGCTGTCGTAGGGTAACGGATCAAGGCAGTGATTGAAGATGATGGTGACTCCCTTTTAATATCACTATTCCTAGATCTTAAGTCCTAGATCCTAGAATCGAAGCGTCCTCGAAGGACAGCGTCCGCCCTAGAATCTAACACAAGGATAATTTCGCGGGCCTATTTTCGACAAGTCATGCTTGGACAAAAATAAATTAAACGAAGATCCTCACTCGAGAAATGTTGCTGAGAAAAATATGCTTAACGCTGCAAATCATCGACAGCTAAAAGCGGTGTGGCTGCAGTGAAAGCCGCACCGTTTTTTTAATCATCCGAGTGAATTTGCTTTGTTAGGTTCTAACTTGCCTTTCCCGCTTCTGTTGCTTCAGGAACCTCAACAAGACTCCCCGTTTTACAATCATAAATATAACCATAAATAGGGATATCACTTGGCACCATTGAATTATTTCTAATTCTTTCTACATCAGATAACACGCTTTTAGCTTGATCACTAATAGTCAGCCACTCAATAAACTTGCCGTCTGTAGTGCCACCACCAGCATGACTATCATGCCAGCCTGATCCGTCAACACTTGATGTTTTTAGACTTGCAGACAACAAATCAGCCATTATCTCATTATTAAATGTTTCCATTCCGCAATCTGTATGATGAATAACAAACCATTCTTTTGTGCCAAGTAATTTGTAAGAAATGACTAATGAACGGATAGCATCATCACTTGCTCTGCCGCCTGCGTTACGAATTACATGGGCATCACCTTCGGCAAGACCTGCATATTTAGCAGGATCTAAACGTGCGTCCATACATGTCAGGATGGCAAACTGCCTGCCAGGAGGCATTGGCAAATTGCCTTTATCCCCAAAACCAGCTACATAATCAGCATTTGCTGATGTTATTTCTTGTACTATTTTACTCACCTTTGTTCTCCTTTGTGGTGAAGCGTATTTTATTGTGCGTCCACTACATCGCAATTATGAATGTCGCGGTTATTATCTCAATTCTGGGGTAATTACACAGAATCTGTTACAGACTGATATAAGCAATGACATAAACTAACCAACTATCAATCGACCCCATAGGTGTTTGACTAACATCAATCAGATTAATGTGTCGCTTTATCTCCCCAAATGTCTGTTAACCTTTGGTCTCGACCACAATTCCAGCGATAAGCATGATACCGAATGGGACTGTTCTTATAGTAATCCTGATGGTAACTTTCATCGCCCTTAATTGGGTAAAAAATAGAAGCATTTAAGATTGGCGTAATAACGTTATTATTGGGAAATTGCTTTTCAATGTCCCTTTTAGACTGTTGGGCAATTTCCCTTTCTTTATCGTTTGCCACGAAAATCGCGCTTAAATAGCTTGTACCTTTATCACAAAATTGCCCCTTTGCATCAAAGGGATCTATGTTAACCCAGTAATAATCTAACAACTCTTTGTAACTCACCTTGCTAGGATCATAGGTTATTTGAACCGCTTCAAAATGACCGTCATGGTTGCCATTGTATGTGGGGTCTTTTAAGATTCCGCCTGTGAATCCTGAGATCACATCGGTTACGCCATCAAGTTTTTCAAAGTCTGATTCCATACACCAGAAACATCCTCCGGCCAAAATGGTTTTATCTGCAGTGGCATTAGCAGCATAAAACAATAAACTTGCTGCTAATATTATTAACACTAGTGTGTTTTTCATAATACCCTCCATTATTTTTCCGAGTTTATTGATGTGTTTGTATCTAAGATATTTACATTACGAAGTTAATGATTTAGAGGTTCACTATGCCCGAGAGTCGTGATGATTACCTCGGATTTGTTGTCTATTTTTACATAATAGATAGTTTTACTGCTAAATCAGCGTTGTTAACGCAATAGGTTAATCATTGAATTATTATTTAGGCTAAGGGTCACGCGCGTCAGAATGCTCAAGATGACGAATTCAGGGTATCAATATAGAAATAGGCATACTCACTGTATGAATTAGGTCATAGGGCAAACATAAGACTCCACAAGGATAGATAAATATTCATCGTAATGAGTGCGCTATTAAGCTGCATGCCTATATGATGACATCCTAAATCAGTTTACACTTTGGGACTTATTATGAATCTTAGATTTGTTATTTACACAACCTTATTCACAGGATCCAAATGCCATAAACTTTTCGCCAAAAAGCAAAAAGGCACAACCTTAAGTTATAAGGTTGTGCCCATTAAACGCTTTTGTCAGCAATCCGGCTGAAAGTTTGCTCCCTGCACCATCCATGTAATCATGCTTCCTGCAGTCCTTTTCCCTGTTCTCATTTCCTTGTCTATTTGTGTATAACAAAAGACTCATGAGTGTCATTCCATTGAACAGCCGGTCCATTGGCTGAGCGTTAAATCCATATCAATCCGTTGAATCATCCATACTGCTTCCTGCAGTCCTGTCCCTTTACCCTTGTGTCGACTTTTTACTGTCTACACTCTTCCTTGATCCGGCTATCCATCTGCCGAGTTTATGCCCTAATCCGTGAGCATGTCCTTCCTAGTCTCATCCTTGAAATTCTTAAGCATCATTCGTTTTATTTCTCATCCTAAGAAAAGCAACTCATGACTCGCTTTCGATAACAATATTCTAACCACATAAAACGCCATGAAAAAGACACACGACATTTAACAAACAAATTAGCAACATCTAAAAAAGCATAAAAAGTTATAAGAAGCTGATTTTGTAGGGTTAAAAATAATTGATGACGTTAAACACTGACAACTTAAAATAGGATCCCCTACAGACTTGTAGGATATGGCTTACAGAAGTGTGAGCAAGTTATTACTATCGGATTTTTTTACGCCATAAACGCATTAACATTTGACCAAACATGACCCAATCACCCCACAAGCTGTATAACGGGTAAGTGAATGTAGCTGGCCGATTTTTTTCAAACATAAAATGCCCTAACCATGCAAAACCATACCCAACTACAGGCACCCACAACAGCTGCCACCAATGCTGGTTAATCAAGGTATTAACAACAATCACCAAAATAATGCTACTGCCAATGTAATGCAGTCTTCGACAAACAGGATCTTGATGTTGCGACAGATAAAATGGGTAAAACTCTGCAAATGAAGAATAACGTTTAGGTTGCATTACTCACTCCTTTTTAATCACCAGCTAATCATATGCTCTGTTAATATTAGATTATGTAGTCTTGAGTTATACCTTGTTGTAAAATAATATTTCACCCTCGACATTGCCAACGTTAACGGTGGCAATACTAGTAAACCCTTGTTGTACTAATGCTTTATGATGTGAAGGATTACTGACAAATACCCCGACCCCATCGAGCCTACGTTGTTCATCACACCAACTCAATACCGCTTGAATGAGTTTGGCACCATAACCTTTATGCTGCTCATTAGGTGATAAGGCAATAAATTGTAAAATTCCGCATTTTTGAGAAGGAAGATGTTCTAAAATACAGGTTTCTTTTTGCATTAATCCCTGAGTTGATTTCCAGCCAGTCCCTAACATCATTTTGAAACGCCAATGCCAATAACGTCCCTCGCCCAGCGGCACTTGTTGAGTAATAACACACGCAACACCGATTAAACGGTCACCGTCAAATAGGCCAATCAAAGGTTGTTCTTGTTGCCATAATTCATTTAACTCTTCACGAATAGCGGCACGAAGTTTTTGTTCATATTGTTGAGTATCTTGTTGGCCGAGTACCTCGATAAAATAAGGGTCATCATGATAAGCATTATAGAGAATGGAAGCTGCAACCCGTATGTCTTCAGCGGTTAAATACACTGCACGTAGGGTTTCCAAGGTGTTATTGTCCATTATTATTCCTTGTTGATTAACTCTCTGAACTTAATTTAACAAGTTTGAAACAATCTACAAGTTTTGTTTATGCGTTTGACCTACAAAACGGTTATATACGACAGTTGTTTGCATTTTTTGTCATCAAGATTGATACTGAATTTATCGACTTAACCATTACAAGGAATGCATCAAATGGACACAACATTAAATGATCTAAGTCACTTATTTAAGCAATTAGGTTTGCCTCATCATCAAGAGGGGATCGATGACTTTGTTATCCAAAATAAACTTGATAAGCACACATTAATCACTGATGCTAATTGCTGGAACCCAGCTCAAAAAGCATTTTTAAAAGAGGCATTATTAGAAGACGCCCAATGGTCAGAAGTGATTGACCAATTGGACGTGATGATGCGAGCTGAAGCGTAATTGATTGTTAATGTCAGATGACGTGACTCAATGACTAAATTTGTTTATAGGCGGCGTCACCCCAGCCCACTAAAACGTCGTCTCGGAACACAATTGGCGTGCATTCGTCTTTAGTTGTTTTACCATCACCTTCAGCCCATTGGGTGCGATAGAACAACACTTTGATAGACTGCTCGGCGCGGTCCTGAGTCGGCTTAGCATAAGCTTCGCTGAAATCTGCTATGCCCATCAGGGTTGTCACTTGATCACTGCTCATTCCCATAGACAATTTGGTAATTAGTTGACGATTTTCATCCTGTTGCTCTTGCCAATAGTCAGCACTTTTACCCGATTCATGACCACCAACACTGATCACACAACCACTTAACATCAGTGATGTTGCGCCAATTAATCCTGCTGCGATAAGTTTTAATTTCATGTTGCGTCCTTTTTGTTAAAATATAATCCGAATTGTATTTACATAGTCTTTAAGCCAAAATCGTGCCACAATTAATATATTGATTTATATGGGTTTATTTTTAATATCACATGCGTTAGTTAATCTCACTATAAAACATTAAGGAATTTCACCAACAATGAGTCCAATTGAACAGGTGCTTGCAGCAGCTAAATCGATTGCCAACAATGGACATACTCCCAGTTTAGCGCTGATAAAAAGTCGCTTAGGTAATCGAATTTCAATGCCAATCCTGATCCAAGGTTTACAGCAATTTAAAGCGTTACCTAAATCTGAATGGCAGCACATAGCAGAATTAACGGACATGCAATCAATGGCAGATGTGCCAACTGATGAGCAACCCGATCCTATCGCTCAAGTCACCCAACAGGTTATCGCCATGCAACAACAGATTAATCAGCTGAGCCAACGAGTCGCTGAGCTAGAACGCCAATTAGCAAACCAGGTCGTCCAAAGCAATATAATTAATAATAAGGTCGACCAATAAATGTTTGTCTTCGAACTGCGTTTTGAATGTTTTGCCGACACCACCATTGAGGCGGCAGAAAAAGCCATTAATGCGTTTCTTGAAGCTCTTCGGGCTAATGGACAAATTCTTGGACGTGAATTTGCGGTCGCCTTTAATGACGGCGAATTTAGGGCTCGTTTGTTATTACCCGAAAAAACCAGTCTGGCTAATCGCTATAATAGCCCTTGGGTAAAAGTGACATTAGCAGGCTTGACGGCAGCCAAACTATTGGCGCCTAGAGAAAAATTCATCGGCCAAGACATCAACTCTGAAGCCAGTAATACCGACGCCCCGTCATGGCAGGTGTTGTATACCAGTTATGTGCATATGTGTTCACCGCTTCGCAATGGCGATAATCTGCTGCCAATACCTTTATATCAACTGCCAGCAACTTTTAATGGCGATCATAAACGCATCATAAAATGGCAAACAGAATGGCAAGCGTGTGATGAACTGCAAATGGCAGCAGCTACAAAAGCTGAGTTTGCAGCATTAGATGAAATAACTCGGACAGACAGTGACCTATTTAGACGCGGTTGGGATTTACGTGGCAGGATAGAATATTTAACTAACATCCCCACCTATTATTACTTATACCGTGTGGGTGGCGAGTCATTAGAAAGCGAAATGAACAGGGAGTGTCCACGTTGTGGCTCACAGGCTTGGAAGCTGGAACAACCGCTTTTAGATCTATTCCATTTTCGCTGTGAACCCTGCCGCATAGTGTCGAATTTATCTTGGGATCATCAATAAGCAGATTAAAACACTCAGTAACCACATCATTCAAAGACTGAACGATGTGTTTTGCTGCCATTTCAAAGTGTATATATTATTGTTTACCGCGTAACGATTGCCACATGGTTTTGATCCGCTGCAAGATACCCGGATGATCGGCAACAATCTCAGTTTCTTCAATCGGTTTAACCGGCGGTTTTATCAGTGGAGATAGTTGCTGCAGAAATTCAGTTAATGACGGCGCAATTTGAGTGCTTTGTTTCTGGCCTGGTATTTCGATCCATACACTGCCATCATCGTTGTTTACCGTTAGCATTTGATCATCATCACCTGTTACACCAATAAACCAAGTAGATGGTTGTTTAAGCTTTTGTTTCATGATCAAATGGCCAATTACATTTTGTTGCAAATTCTCAAAGTCGGCTTGATTCCACGCTTGAATTAATTCACCGTCGCCAAACGAGGCCGTAAACGGTAATGGTGCTGAAAAATATTGGCCATAAAATGCATGAATATCTTGGTGTAACTGAATATTTAATGCATGCTCCACATTGCTAAAATCAGCTGCATTATCCCGTTTAACAGGCTGCCAGAACACTATTTCATCGCGATTTGCATCAAACGTTCCTTGAATACATATTGAGTCTTCGCCCAAAGGATAATAGCGCGGAAATTCAGATAAAGTATCTTGATAAGATTTAAGATAGTTTTTTATAAAGCAATCTAATGCAGATGAACAAGACACTTAAGCCACTCGTAGTTTATAATAAAACCATATTTTGACACGGAATCCGATTAGATGACACACAATCACGACCCTTATAGTGATGCAGCAGCATTAAAAGGCTTAACATTAGGCCAAGCAACTGCTTATCAAGCTGAGTATGACGCGTCACTGCTGCAAGGGGTTCCACGTAAACTTAACCGAGATGCTATTGAATTAAGTGGTCAACTCCCTTTTCACGGTACCGATATTTGGACCGGATATGAATTGTCTTGGCTTAATGCTAAAGGCAAGCCTGTTGTTGCCATTTTGGAAGTTCAGTTAGATATCAACAGTGTCAATTTGATTGAATCTAAATCTTTTAAACTGTACTTAAATAGTTTTAACCAAACTAAGTTTGACAGTGTCGAAGCCGTACAAGAAACCTTAAGCCGCGATTTAGCCGCTTGTGCCCAAGGTGATATGACCGTAAAAGTCATCGAACCTAAGCATTTTAATCTTGAACGTATTATTGATTTACCGGGTACTTGTATTGATGACTTGGATATTGAAGTCGACGAATACGCATTTAATCCAGATCATTTAATCGGTGGTACAGATCCTGACAAAAACGTGGCGGAAACACTAAATTCAAATTTATTGAAGTCTAATTGTTTAATCACCTCACAGCCTGACTGGGGCAGTGTGATGATCCGTTATCAAGGCCCTAAAATTGATCGTGAAAAACTGCTGCGCTATTTAATCTCTTTCCGCCAGCACAATGAATTTCACGAGCAATGCGTTGAGCGTATCTTTGTCGACTTAAAAAAATACTGCCAGTGCACTAAGTTAACCGTTTATGCGCGTTATACCCGTCGCGGTGGCTTAGACATCAACCCATATCGCAGTGACTTTGAAAACCCACCAGAATCAAACCGCCTTGCGAGACAATAATCGCCGTAGCGGTTATCAGTATTCGCTAAAAACCAATCTCACTGAGGTTGGTTTTTTTGTAAGTGATGAGTGAATGATAATAGAGTTAAGCGTTTTTAGCTTTATGGCAATATATCAGCGAGGCTTAATTGATAACATAATGGTGTATCAAAAATCGCAAGCGGGTTGGGTGTAGTTGTCGCCATCAATTGATTCGCCAAACCTAAGGTAACGGCAAAACGGTATGTTTGATCAAGTCGTCCCATCACCGTCTGCCAAGTTATCTTTGTCGCAACATCTTGAGGATTAGTAAAATGCAGCTTAACGGCTTGGCATAATGCTATTAATTGACTCTGATTATCAAGCATTTGTTTATCAACTGAGAGTAAATCAATACTGCGCGGTGTTGCCTGACTAAAATCAACCGCAAACGATTTAAGCGACAATGCCAGCCCCAAGCCGCGTGCTTTTATGTAAGACTCTTTCACCGCCCATAAATCAAAAAAACGTTGCCGCTGTAATGATGGTGGTAATTGCAACAAAGCATCAGTTTCAGCTTGGGTGAAATAATGATTTAAAATAGGCACAATATCTGTACTGCCTCGTTCACGTTCAATATCAACCCCAAAACTCACATCGGAGTCGGCTTTAAACGCTTGTCCACCTGTAACCACGCCAATCATCAACCACTCGCCGCTGTGGCTTATATTAAAATGTAGCCCAGTTTGAGCCAATAAATCATCGCTAAGCGCTGGTTTACCTTTGTCACCATAACGAAAACGCCACTCGTGGGGTTTTCGCTCACTATGCAGTGATAATACCGCCCTAAGCGCGATACGAACTTGCAACGCATTATGACGCGCCGACACGCTTTTATAGCGGCCAACCTTGGCGACTTCATCAGCACTTAACCAACCTAAGGCTAAACCTGCATCATAATCTGCAGTTGAAAACCCACCATCAAGTCGCACAAAGTAAATATGCGGCTTAGCAAGCGAGTCTAATTGGGATATCGAAAAAGTGGCAGGCATTAAAGCAAACAAAACTCAGTTAAATGGCGATACGGCTAAATTACCTTAATAAGCCCTCTTCAGCGAGGAATTTGTCAATAATCGCGATGATTCTCAATTGACGCGAAAAATAGTATTAGCATTAACATAATGCTAATTTCCATGGGTAACCCCCAGACTTCACGCCTAAGGTGAATGCTAATAATCTCATACGAAGATTATGTGCTTACCCACATTCTAAGCAGTCTGTCCTCCGAGTAAAATCATTGTTAGTAGAGGATAACTACTAGACGATAGCTAATAATTCATTACGAATAAATTATTGATCTACTTTACAATATACCAATAAACCTAATCAATTTTATGAGCAAATAAAGGGTGATATTAATCCATCCGTTATAATACAAAAAGTCAGCGTTGAGTTAGCATGTTAAACCACAATAGAACATTGAACCACCAACAAGCGATTCGATTAATAATCATATATAACAGTAGCATAAGCATGGACGATATTGTTTTACCTACATAATGGATAATAGAATATCACAAGACACCCGTTTCAAATTACGAGCTTTGTATCTATAAAGAGGGCTTTTAAGCGACACGTTACGTGTTTTTAGTCTCGGGTGATTGTATCGGAGTGAAACCTCAGGTAATCTGCTTTGTGCTAAAAAAAGCATAAATGGATATTTAGACTAATTTTTATCTTCTTTAAGTATGACTTAAGTAAGTATGGGTAAGTTTAAATGCGCTAAAGTCTCAATAGATTATTTGGAATCCCTGTCTAGATGACAAAAAAGATAACTACACATCCAGAGTCGAGTCTATTTGAGGGTAAGCCTGGTCAAAAAACGGTTAATCACCGTAACGCGACGACAACGCCGGAGATGCGTCAATTTATTCAGCAATCCGATTACAGCGTCAGCCAATTATCAAAAATCCTCAATATCAGCGAAGCCACCGTGCGTAAGTGGCGTAAACGTGACTCAATTGATAACACCCCAAACACCCCGCACAAACTCAACACGACACTATCCCCAATGGAAGAGTACGTGATGCTGGGCCTGCGTTATCAATTAAAGATGCCCTTAGACAGGTTATTAAAAGTCACCCAACAATTTATCAACCCCAATGTCTCTCGCTCCGGCCTTGCCCGCTGCTTAAAACGCTTTGGGGTGTCAAAACTCGACGAATTTGATAGCCCTTTTGTGCCAGAAAAATTCTTCAATCAGCTGCCGATCACTCAGGGCGCAAATATTCAAACCTATACCGTTAACCCGCAGACTTTAGCTGACACCTTGGCCCTACCGAGTCCAGATCCGGACAACGTAGTACAAGTGGTGTCGTTAAGTATTCCGCCTCAACTAACAGAACAACATGCCTATTCCGTTCTGCTTGGGGTCGATTTTAAGTCTGACTGGGTTTACCTCGATATTTACCAAGACAGCCATACCCAGGCGAGTAATCGCTATATTACGCATGTCTTAAAGCACGGACCGTTTCATTTACGTAAGTTATTGGTTCGCAACTATCACACTTTTCTTGCTCGATTTCCTGGAGCAGGTCAGCCAGCCGCAGTATCCACTAGCACCACTCATGCAGCTGGATCCCAACACCAGATAACTGAACCTCAGTTATCAAACGGAGACTCATATGAGCCAATCCAGTAATATAGATAAGCGTTTAAACAAACGCTTAAAAGACATGCCTGTCGCCATTGTCGGCATGGCCAGTATTTTTGCAAACTCACGCTATTTAAACAAATTTTGGGATTTAATCAGCGAAAAAATTGATGCCATTATCGACGTTCCAGAAACCCATTGGAATGCTGAAGATTACTACAATGCCGATAAATCAATGGCCGATAAAACTTACTGTAAACGCGGTGGTTTTTTACCTGAAGTCGATTTCAATCCAATGGAATTTGGCCTGCCACCTAACATCCTCGAACTAACAGACACCTCGCAACTATTATCGTTAGTGGTTGCCAAAGAAGTGCTAGCGGATGCTGGTATTGATGCACAGTACGATACCGATCGCATCGGTATTACACTGGGCGTCGGCGGTGGTCAAAAGCTCAATCATAGCCTAAGTGGTCGTTTGCAATACCCTATACTCAAAAAAGTATTTAAAAATAGCGGTCTAAGCGACGAAGACACCGATATGTTGATCAAAAAGTTTCAGGATCAATATATTCACTGGGAAGAGAACTCATTTCCAGGATCCCTCGGCAATGTGATTGCTGGTCGTATCGCTAACCGCTTTGATTTAGGCGGCATGAATTGTGTTGTTGACGCCGCTTGTGCGGGATCGTTGGCGGCTATGCGTATGGCCATCACTGAGTTAGTTGAAGGTCGCAGTGACATGATGCTCACCGGTGGCGTGTGTACCGACAACTCTCCATCAATGTACATGAGCTTTTCAAAAACACCGGCATTTACCACTAATGACACCATTCAACCTTTCGATATTGATTCAAAAGGCATGATGATTGGTGAAGGTATTGGCATGATGGCGCTTAAACGCCTTGATGATGCTGAACGCGATGGTGACCGCATTTATGCTGTTATCAAAGGCGTTGGCTCGTCATCTGATGGTAAATTTAAAAGTATTTATGCACCTCGCCCAGAAGGCCAAGCTAAAGCATTAAGACGTGCTTATGATGATGCCGGTTTTGCACCGAACACTGTTGGCTTAATTGAAGCCCACGGTACCGGTACTGCAGCTGGCGATGTGGCAGAATTTAATGGCCTGAAATCGGTGTTTACTGAAGATAATGATACCCAACAGCACATTGCCCTTGGGTCGGTTAAATCACAAGTAGGTCACACTAAATCGACAGCAGGAACCGCTGGGGTCATTAAAGTCGCGCTGGCGCTGCATCATAAAGTATTGCCTCCGACCATTAACGTCAGTAAGCCGAATCCAAAATTAAACATTCAGGACTCGCCATTTTATTTAAACACTGAAACCCGTCCATGGTTGCCAAGAGCAGACAATACCCCGCGTCGCGCCGGTATTAGTGCCTTTGGTTTTGGCGGCACTAACTTCCACATTGTGTTGGAAGAGTATCGTCAAGAACATGTTCGAGGTGATAAGTATCGTCAACGTTCAGTGCCACAAACGCTGTTAATCCATGGGCAAAACAAAGCCGCATTACAGGCTCAATTAACGGCACTTCAAGCTGAAGTTAATGGCGTTGATACCACACAGCAAAATCGTCAAGAAATTGTGTTAGCCGACTTAGGCAAACGATTTGCCTTAAATACCATCGCCCCAAATGCGGCACGCATAGGCTTAGTCGTTGCTTCATTAGCAGACTTAACCGTTCAGCTAACGCAAGCGCAAGCGCAGTTAAGCTCAAATACTGCAGACAGCTGGCAATTACCTTCAGGCACAAGTTATCGCGCGCAAGCATTGATCCATCCTGAATCGGCAAGCCATAAAGTGGCGGCATTATTTGCCGGACAAGGGGCACAGTATCTAAACATGGGTGCAGATTTAGCCTGTTTGTATCCAGAAATGCGTCAACAACTGATGCAGGCCGATAAGGTATTTGCCCAACATAAGCAAACACAATTGTCACAAGTTATGTACCCAAATCCTGCTTTTGAAGCCGACGATATTGCCGCACAACACGCAGCATTAACCAATACAGCTAATGCCCAAAGTGCTATTGGTGCGGTGAGCATGGGCCAATATGCATTATTGACTCAAGCAGGTTTTACCGCCGACATGGTTGCTGGTCATAGTTTTGGTGAATTGTCAGCATTATGTGCTGCAGGCGTTATTAGCCAAGCTGATTATTATCAATTGGCCTTTGCTCGTGGCCAAGCAATGGCTGCCACGCCTAAAGATCAAGACGCTGGGGTCATGTACGCGATTATTGTTCCGGCTCAATCGGTTGAGCAAGGCACAGAACAAGTTGAAAAGTGCATCAGTGCATTCGAAGGCGTCAAGGTGGCTAATTACAATGCACCGACCCAACTTGTTATTGCAGGGCCAACAGCATCATGCACCTTAGCGGCACAAGCTATCACCACCGAGCTGGGCTTTAAAGCGATTGCCCTGCCCGTTTCTGGCGCGTTCCACACCCCATTGGTGGCACATGCTCAGCAACCCTTTGCAGCCGCAATCGGCAAGGTCAAATTTGCCAAGCCCAAATTGAGTCTTTATGCCAACGGCACCGGCAAAGCACATCCTAATGATCCCAAAGCAATCAAGGCGGCATTGACTGATCATATGCTGCAATCGGTTCGTTTTAGCGAGCAATTAACAGCTATGTACGACGCTGGCGCACGGGTATTTGTTGAGTTTGGTCCGAAAAACATTCTCCAAAAACTGGTTGAGGCAACATTAGGCAATAAAGCTGAGCCTGTGAGTGTGGTTAGCTTAAATCCCAATCCAAAGGGCAGCAGTGATACCCAACTGCGTCAAGCTGCTTGCCAGCTTGCAGTGTTAGGTGTGACGTTAACTGAGGTTGACCCATATCAAGCGCCTATCGCTGAGCTTGCAAAAGTCTCACCGATGAACGTCAAGTTAACTGCCAGCAATTATATTAGTCCCAACACCCAAGCCAAAATGAACAAGTCACTTCAAACTGGCACAGTTACCAGCCAGACAGTGGAAGTGCCAGTCGAGAAAGTAGTGGAAAAAATTGTGGAAAAAGAAGTCATTAAAACTGAATATATTGAAGTGCCAGCAACATCCGCACCAGCATCTGCAGTAGCTGCACCTTTAGCTGCAGCAGCTCCTATAGCTAAAGCTCAACCGGTTCGCTCAAATGTGTCAGCGTCTGCCGATAGTATCGGTGCATTTTTTGCTGCGCAGCAACAAACAGCTGAATTACATCAGCAGTTTTTAGCTATCCCACAGCAATATGGTGATACCTTTGCTCACCTGATGACAGCCCAAGCACAAATGGCGTCATCGGGATTAGCCATTCCAGAAAGCTTGCAACGTTCGATGGAGATGTTCCACCAGCATCAAGCACAAACATTGCAAAGTCATACGCAATTCTTAACACTGCAAGCACAAGCAAGCCAAGCTGCATTAGCCATGTTGCAAGGGCAAACGCCAGCGGCTATGCCTGCATCAGTATCTGCTGCATCAGTACAACCTGCTTTTGTGCAGTCAAACCACATAGCTCAAGCAGCAATACCTTCGCCAGTGGTAGCACCTGTTGCTCCAGCTTCAGCTCAGGTTCAAACAGCTCAAGCGGCTCAAGCGGTTCAATCTCAACCGACAGCCAGTATACCTGTTCAAGCTCCTGTGGCTCAGCAAGTTAGCTCAGCAGCGGTTTCTGTACCAACAGCCGGACTAACACAGCAACAAGTGTTAGACACTATGCTCAATGTGGTCGCCGACAAAACCGGTTACCCAACTGAAATGCTCGAGCTTGGTATGGATATGGAAGCCGATTTAGGTATCGACTCCATTAAGCGCGTTGAAATTTTAGGCACAGTGCAAGAAGAGCTTCCAGGCTTACCGGAACTGAGCCCAGAAGATTTAGCCGAATGTCGCACCTTGGGTGAAATCGTTAGCTACATGCAAACCAAATTGCCTGCTGCTAACGCGGTTGCTGTCGCGTCAACGGGATCAACCTCGGTAGAAACTGCTGCACCGGCATCAACTGACTTAACAGCTGAAAACGTCCAGCGTACTATGCTCAATGTGGTTGCCGACAAAACTGGTTACCCAACCGAAATGCTTGAACTTGGCATGGACATGGAAGCCGATTTAGGTATCGACTCCATTAAGCGCGTCGAAATTTTAGGCACAGTACAAGATGAACTTCCAGGTTTACCAGAACTGAGCCCAGAAGATTTAGCCGAGTGCCGCACCTTGGGCGAAATCGTTAGCTACATGCAAACTAAATTGCCAGCTGCCAGCACAGTAGCTCCAGCATCAATTGCATCTGCGCCAGCAGCAGGTTTAAACGCAGAAAGCGTTCAGCGCACCATGTTAGCTGTGGTTGCCGACAAAACCGGTTACCCAACTGAAATGCTTGAACTTGGCATGGACATGGAAGCAGACCTTGGTATCGACTCGATTAAGCGCGTCGAAATTCTAGGCACAGTACAAGATGAGCTACCAGGCTTACCTGAGCTGAACCCAGAAGATTTAGCCGAGTGTCGCACCTTGGGCGAAATCGTCAGCTATATGCAAACCAAACTGCCTGCGGCCAGCACAGTCGCTCCAGTAGCAACGGTATCTTCATCAGCACCTGCAACAACGGGCTTGAGTGCTGATACTGTATTAAGCACCATGATGTCAGTGGTAGCCGACAAAACCGGTTACCCAGCTGAAATGCTTGAACTGAGCATGGATATGGAAGCCGACCTCGGCATCGATTCCATCAAGCGGGTTGAAATTCTAGGTACAGTGCAAGACGAACTACCCGGTTTACCAGAACTGAACCCAGAAGATTTAGCCGAGTGTCGCACCTTAGGTGAAATTGTCAGCTACATGCAGACTAAACTGCCTGCAGCCAACACGGTTACTGCAGCATCAACAGGATCAACATCGGTAACAGCAGGGTCTATCACTGCTGCACCTGAATCAACCAGCTTAAGCGCAGAAAACGTCCAGCGTACGATGTTAAGCGTGGTCGCCGACAAAACCGGTTACCCTGCTGAAATGCTTGAACTGAGTATGGACATGGAAGCCGATTTAGGTATCGACTCCATTAAGCGCGTCGAGATTTTAGGCACAGTGCAAGATGAGCTGCCAGGCTTACCAGAACTGAACCCTGAAGATTTAGCCGAGTGTCGCACCTTAGGTGAAATTGTCAGCTACATGCAGACCAAGCTGCCTGCTGCTGGCATAGTTGCCGAAGTAGTAACCCCAGCATTAAGCGCAAACAAGCTTGAATTAGACACCACAACATTACCTCCACATAGCGAGGTAGCGCTAAAAAAGTTACCAGCGACGGATAAACTCCTAGATTGTTTTTCAACAGCAACTTGTATTGTCATCACAGACGATGGCCACAACGCAGGTTTACTGGCTGAAAAGCTCAATGCAAAGGGATTAACCGTCGCCGTTATTCGTCACCCACAAACCATCAGTGTGGCGCATTCGCCATTAAGCAGTGATATTAAAAGCTACACCTTGAATAGCATTGATGATGCAC
Source organism: Shewanella sp. T24-MNA-CIBAN-0130 (assembly GCF_040310185.1). Lineage (NCBI taxonomy): Bacteria > Pseudomonadati > Pseudomonadota > Gammaproteobacteria > Alteromonadales > Shewanellaceae > Shewanella > Shewanella sp. T24-MNA-CIBAN-0130. Next base: position 16,715 of record NZ_JBEOPP010000053.1, read on the forward strand.
AAATTGCCAAGGTCATTGCCGATATTAAGGCCGACATTGGTGCTGAACAGGCCATTGCGGGCTTTGTTCATTTGCAGCCGCAAGCCACAGCCAACAGCAGCGAATTAATGTCGTGCACGGTTGCCGCTAAAGCTGCGGTCGACAATGCATTTTTATGGGCCAAGCATCTGCACCCAGAATTCGCTAAGCCAACATCTTCACGCTTATGCTACTTTACTGTGAGTCGTTTAGACGGTGGGTTTGGCTACTTAGATAATAGCCAATTAGCGACAGCAGAACTTAACCAAGCAGCCTTGTCTGGGCTTAGCAAAACCTTAAGCCATGAGTGGCCACAGGTGTTTTGCCGCGCCTTAGACATTGCTAATAACCTTGATGCAAGCGCCTTTGCTGATGCTATCGTAGCAGAGTTGTTTGATATCGATGGTGCCAATGCAAGCGAAGATCGCATTAACGAAGTGGGGATCAGTCAGCAAGGCCGAGTGACATTAGTTGCAGCCAATGCCAGCGAGCAATTTGCGCCAGCAACACTTGATAGTAATGACACTATTTTGGTCACCGGCGGCGCAAAAGGCGTAACGTTTGAATGCGCCCTCACCTTAGCCAAACAGTGCCAATCACATTTTGTGTTAGCAGGTCGCAGCCAACATTTTGCTAGCGACTTACCGGTTTGGGCTCAAGGCAAGCAAGCCTCTGAGTTAAAAGCCGCTGCCATTGCTTATATTCAATCGCAAGGTAATAAACCCACGCCAAAACAGATAGATGCGCTAGTGTGGCCGATAAGCAGCAGCCTAGAAATCGATCGTGCGTTAGCCGCTTTTGGCAAGGTCGGTGCCAGTGCCCAATATGTATCGATGGATGTCAGCGATGCCACAGCGGTAGCTGCTAGCCTTAAAAACCTGACTAATGCTAAGGGCGACTCATTAACCATTAATGGCATTATCCACGGTGCCGGTGTGTTAGCCGACAAGCATATACAAGACAAAACCTTGGATGAGCTTAACCGCGTCTACCACACCAAAGTGACTGGGCTTGCGAGCATCCTTAACGCACTCGACCCACAACAGATTAAGCTTATTGCACTGTTTTCATCGGCTGCCGCTTTTTACGGTAATAGCGGTCAGAGTGATTATGCTATGTCCAATGAAATCCTCAATAAAACCGCCCTGAAACTGGCGCACACTTTACCGCAAGCTAAAGTGATGAGTTTTAACTGGGGCCCTTGGGATGGCGGTATGGTCAGTTCAGCATTAAAGAAAATGTTTGTTGAACGTGGCGTTTACGTTATTCCGCTACAAACGGGTGCCGAGTTATTTGCCCACAGTTTATTAAGCCAACAAGGGGCGCAACTGCTCATTGGCTCTGATATGCAAGGCTCGTCAGAACAGGATAATGCTGCAAAAAAGCCTAATGCGGACGCTTTGCTTATCGCCAAGGGTTCGCTGAAATTTGCTACTAAAGCATTTACGACTAAGACATCTGAGACTAAGACACCGGCTACTGATATTATCAGTCAGACGGTGACTCGAGTCTTAACTCCGGCTGAAATGCCTTTTGTTAGCGACCATTGTATTGCGGGCAATCCGGTATTGCCGACAGTATGCGCCATGCAATGGATGCGTGATGCGGCAGAAATTTTATGTCATGTGCCAGTCAGTATTGCTGAATACAAATTGCTTAAAGGGGTTATTTTTGACACCAATGAGCCACATTTGTTGCAACTTGAGCTAAGCCAAACGGAGGCTGAGATCAGCGCGCAGATCTCCTCTCGTCTGCTCAATGAGCCAAGTGCAGCCATGAAACCGCAATACCAAGCGACATTGGTGATCAATAGTGCCATTTTGGCAACTGAGATCACCAAGCCAGCGATTGATACAGCGAGTCTGACAAAGTGGTCGCACATGGTGCCATTGAACTCAGGGGCTGAACTGTATCAAAACGGAACCTTGTTTCATGGCCCGCGTTTGCAAGGGATAAATCAGGTGCTAGCATTTGATGATGCTCAGCTACTGTGCCGAGTGCAATTGCCGCAGATTAATGCCGCAGACTGCCAAGGTTTTATCCCGTCATCGGCATTAGGTGGCAGCCAAATTTTCGCTGAAGATTTGCTGCTACAAGCCATGCTGGTATGGGCGAGACTGAAATACGGTGCCGCAAGTTTACCTTCATCAACCGGTGAATGTGTCACCGCTTGGCCATTTGCTAATGGTGATAAAGGTTATATTCAACTGAATGTGGTTAAACACAGTGGCAGAATGCTAATCGCTAACGTGAGTTTATATCATCAAGATGGCCGCCTGAGTTGCCAAATGCTTAACGCTAAAGTGACCATTAGCAAAAGTTTGAATGGGGCATTTATTGCACATCAAGCTGCTGGTGCTGAACTTTCTCACCACAGCAAGGAAACAGTGTGACGGCATCAAGCAACATAACGCAAAGCAGTATTAGTGAGCGTATTGCGGAGCAACAAACCAAGCCAATGCGCTTGGCATTGTTGCTAAGCAAGCCTGATGTTGACTCGGTAAATGAGCACTTCATTGCCATTGACACTCAACGTGTCGATGGCTTTGAATTGGCGTTATTACACAGCGTTGAGACACTATCATCCACCCGCAATGACATGGTCAATATTGGCGATCGATTGTGGATAATGCCGGGGCTGATTGCCGCTAAACACGGCGTGCATGCTCATGCTTATATCAACGGCATTGCAGTTGGCGACAATCAAGTTGAAGCGGTAACACTCGCCCTTGCCCATGCAAAACGTCTGCATGCTCAGCCGCAGATTGTCGCGCTAGATGGCAGTTTAGATGTTAGTGCTAATGTTAGTACTACTTCCAGTGCTGATGCTAATGCTGGTACTCATGCCAGCACTCATGCACAAACAACGCTGACGGCAATGGTAACCCTGGTCGAGTCTATCGCCAGTCGCTGTATACCATCCAAAGACAACAGCAACAGTCAATATTGGTTTAGCACACTGCACCAAAGTCGGGTGGCGGCCTTATGTTATCCAGCGGCCGCCGGTGTTCAGGCAATGATCCTAACCCAAGGACGTGCGCTAATCGCCGCCAAGGCATTGATCAATACTCAGCGTTTATGGTTGCCACTCTGCGCAGCTTCATTAACGCAATTACGCACTAAGCTGATGGACTTTTCTACGCAGTTAAACTCAACTGCTGACGACCTTAGCCTACTCAAGCTTATCAACACCAGATTGGTAGATTATCAAACGGATGCGCCCCTAGCCTTGGTATTAATGGCAGCGGACCGCAGTGGATTGGTGCAAGAAGTCAACGCGATGATGTCAAAGATGTCGGCTAATGGCGATCTTGCCCAAAGCTCAAATGCAGCCATAGAATATAAAACCCCTGCCGGCAGTTGCTTTTACTCAGCGCCCCTTGGTCATCATGGCTTAAGTTTTGTTTATCCCGGCGTAGGCACCGTCTATCCAAACATGCTTAGTCAATTGGGACTGGTTTTCCCGGATTTATATGCCGAACTTGAAAACCAAGGTGACATGCAATCGATGTTACAAACTGAATATCTCTATGGCGCAGATAACAGCCGTGCAGCACAGATGAGTCTGAGTCAATTGGCGATTGCCGGCGTTGGAGCCAGTTATGTATTAACTAAACTGTTGCAGCAAGAGTTTGCCATTGAGCCCCGCTTTGCTTTGGGTTACTCCATGGGTGAAGCGGCCATGTGGGCCAATTTAAACGTATGGCAGGCACCGCATCGCATGATTGCCGCGACGCAAAACAGCAGTATTTTTAGCCAAGATATTTCTGGCGAGCTCCGCTGTGTTCGCCAGCAATGGCAATTAGCCGATGACGAAACCATTGTGTGGAACAGCTTTGTCACTCGTGCGAGCATCGATGAACTCACGCCCCATTTAGCGGATCATCCGCGGGCTTATATTGCCATTATCCAAGGTGATACCTGCGTTATCGCTGGCTGTGAATCCAGTTGTAAAGCCTTGTTAAAACAAGCGGGTAAACGCGGCATTGCGGCTAATCGCGTCACCGCTATGCACACACCTGCGGCACTGAATATTACCACGTCTGTTAGCCAGTTTTATCAGCAACCGCTTGTGGAGAATTTACCCCACCAATTACAGTTTATCTCAGCCGCCGAGGCAGATCCGGTTGCGTTAACCTCACACGCCATTGCCCAATCGATAGCCGATACCTTTTGTCATCAATTGGACTTTACTCAATTGATCCATAAAGCTCGCCACCATGGCTGTCGTTTGTTTGTTGAAGTCGGTGCAGATCGTCAAATAACCACTTTAATTGATAAAATCAATGCTCAGAGTAGCGATTCGTCTCCAGCGAAGGTCCATGCAAAAGTCAATGCGATGGCTGTTAATGCAAAAGGCGGCGACGATATTAGCAGTTTACTTAAATGTCTGGGGCAATTAATCACTCATCGAGTGCCGATGTCATTAAGCCCCTTTATCCGCAGCCTTAACGATACGATTAACACATTATCCCAGCAGGCGGCGTTAGCCGACGGCTCATCTCTCATTCGTAATAGTGAAACATCATTAGAAGGAGAACCTCATTGAGTTCTCAAGCGATCCCTAAAATAGCCATTGTTGGCTTAGCCAATCAGTATCCAGATGCGGATACCCCTGCATCGTTTTGGCAAAATTTATTAGACAAAAAAGACTCACGCAGCCAAATCAGTGCCAACAAACTCAATGCTTCACCGAGTGACTACTTGGGCGTTCAAGGCGAGTCAGACCGGTTTTATTGCGATAAAGGCGGTTATATCCAAGGATTTAGCTTTAATCCAAACGGATATCGTATTGCGAGTGACGCCTTTGATGGTTTAGATGAAAGCTTTTTGTGGGCAACCGACACTGCGCGTAATGCTTTAACGGATGCGGGTATTGATCTAGACAATAGCTTGCTCAAACGCACAGGTATTGTCATGGGAACCTTATCATTTCCTACGGCAAAATCTAACGAGCTATTTGTGCCGCTTTATCATAGTGCGGTAGAAAAAGCCCTACAAACCAAACTACAACAGCCAAACTTCAGCCTGCATTCTTTTAATGAGCGTTATGATAAGCACTTTGATCAGCAATCTGTTGACCAGCAGCCACAAACTAATGCACATGCGACAGCTCAGACCGTTAATTTGCGTAATGGTGCCATTGCCCATAACGCCTCAAAAATCGTTGCCGATGCTCTGGGGTTAGGTGGTACGCAGCTCAGTTTAGATGCGGCATGTGCCAGCTCGGTTTACGCCTTAAAACTGGCGTGCGATTACTTGCATACTGGCAAAGCAGACATGATGCTTGCCGGCGCAGTGTCAGGTGCCGATCCCTTCTTTATCAATATGGGATTTTCGATATTTCACGCCTATCCCGACCACGGCATTTCAGCTCCGTTTGATCAAAACAGTAAAGGCTTGTTCGCTGGCGAAGGTGCTGGGGTATTAGTGCTTAAACGTCTTGAAGATGCTGAGCGTGATGGCGACCATATTTACGCTTTAGTCAGTGGGATCGGCTTATCAAACGACGGTAAAGGCCAGTTTGTGTTAAGCCCAAACAGTAAAGGCCAAGTACAAGCATTTGAACGTGCTTATCGCGATGCAGCGGCAATAGACCCAAGTATTACCCCCGCCAGTATTGAAGTGATTGAATGTCACGCAACCGGTACGCCATTAGGTGACAAAGTTGAACTCACCTCAATGGAGCGGTTTTTTGAAGATAAGCTTCAAGGCAGCGCGACACCACTGATTGGTTCAGCAAAATCCAATTTAGGCCATTTACTCACCGCCGCAGGCATGCCCGGGATCATGAAAATGATTTTTGCGATGCGCCAAGGCGTGTTGCCACCCAGTATTAATATTAGTGCGCCTATCGCCTCGCCTAATGGATTATTTGGTCAAGCAACCTTACCAAACGTGGTGTTGCCTTGGCCCGATAAAGCAGGCAATAAAGCCCGCCATGCGGGGGTATCGGTATTTGGTTTTGGTGGCTGTAATGCCCATTTACTGATTGAGTCATATCAAGCTCCGGCTCAAGCCGTCGCTACCAAGGCTTTGCTCAATAATAGCCAATCTAATAACAGTGCATTAGTCAATGCAGAAACGCCGATGCACATTACCGGTATGGCCGCGCATTTTGGCCAATGCAGCAGTATCGATGCACTGGCTGATAACATCATCGCCAAGCAAGCACTGTTTATCCCATTGCCAAAAAAGCGCTGGAAAGGCTTAGACAAACACCCAGAGTTATTGGCCCAATATGGCATTAATCAAGTACCACAAGGCGCGTATATTGATCAATTCGATTTTGATTTCTTACGTTTTAAAGTGCCGCCTAATGAAGATGACCGGCTGATCTCTCAACAGCTGCTGTTAATCAAAATAGCCAATGAAGCCATTGTCGATGCCAAGCTAACACCAGGCAGCAAAGTCGCCGTGTTAGTCGCCATGGAAACCGAACTTGAGTTACACCAATTTCGCGGACGAGTTAACTTACACAGCCAAATAGCTCAAAGCCTTAATGCCCAAGGGATCCAGTTATCCAGTGCGGAATATAACAGCTTAGAAGCGATTGCAATGGACAGTGTGTTAGATGCAGCCAAGCTTAACCAGTACACCAGCTTTATTGGCAATATTATGGCGTCGCGGATCGCCTCATTGTGGGATTTCAATGGTCCAGCGTTTACCATTTCAGCGGGCGAGCAGTCAGTTAATCGCTGTATTGATGTGGCACAAAACTTGTTTGCCCTTGGCTCGTTACAAGAGCCTTTAGATGCAATCGTTATTGCCGCCGTGGATCTGTCTGGCAGTATTGAAAACATGTTGTTCAATACCGCTAAACTTAATGCCAAAGGCTTGGGTTCAACTGATTGGCTAGTAGGCGAAGGGGCTGGCGCGCTAGTGCTGCAACAAACCAATGCCGAACACGCTACCCTTCACAGCTATGCCAGTATCGACAGCATTCATTTTGATCCATTGTCGCAAGAGCCCGCCACCATTGCGGCAGACCTTATCGAGTTAAACCAAGCGCCGGAATGCTTATTCTCAGAGCAAGGCCAGCAGTTTGCCCAAGGGATAGCGGATGCATCGACAGCCGCTAATTCGGCGACGCTAATCTGTAAAGCCCATGACATTCTCGGTCATACATTTGCCGCCTCTGGCATGGCCAGTGTGCTGCACGCTTTAGTGCAAACACGTCACATCAATAAAACCGCTATCAATGCCAGTGTCTTCACCAATAGTGAAAAACAATACTCACAAGTGAATTTGTCGGTTTCGGCGGCGCAACAACAAGCATTGCACGCTCGACTGAGCAATAATTTAACTCAACAATTAGCCACGGGCAGTAAGGTAAGTTTAATTAAGCAAGTCAGTTTAGGCGGTCGCGATATTTACCAACACATTATCGACAGCCCACTTGATGCGCTCGACAGTATTATCAATCAATGTGCTGATATCGCCCTAACGGTGGTCAACACCATTGAAAGTAAGCAACCAACTATTCGTGATAATAGCCTTCTTAGCGTCAATAATAGCGAGAATATCGCCGAGCCTCTTATGTCAGAAAATATGCCCGATAAAACGATTCCAAAGCAACCAAGGGTTGCCAGTATGACAAATCATACGATTCCACCTGCACATTTAACGGCATTTCAACAAAATCAGTGGTTAGCACAACAAGCACATTTAGCTTATTTAGCCAGCCGAGATGCAGGCTTGAAAGTGGCCGACAGTTTATTACGATCTCAATTGGCCGGTTTGAGCCATCGGACAACGGCGACTCAAGTCGCGTCTCCGGCTGCTAATACTTATGCCGTTAATGCTGCGGTTCAAACAGCTGTTAAGAGTGAAACAATTAGCCCCGCTAAGTTAATCCAGCCCAATCATGCCTGCGTGCCAGCTTACACCGCGCCGACGCCGGCAGACAAACCGAGCATTTGGAACTACGCTGATTTAGTCGAGTATGCTGAAGGTGATATTGCCAAGGTATTTGGTCCAGATTACGCCATTATCGACAGTTATTCTCGCCGAGTAAGACTGCCAACCACCGACTATTTATTGGTGTCGCGCGTCACTAAACTTGATGCGACCATAAATCAATACCAACCCTGTTCAATGACCACAGAATACGACATTCCGGTTGATGCGCCCTACTTAGTCGATGGTCAAATCCCTTGGGCTGTAGCCGTTGAATCAGGTCAGTGCGATTTAATGTTGATCAGTTATTTAGGCATCGATTTTGAAAACAAGGGTGAGCGGGTTTATCGATTACTTGATTGCACCCTGACCTTCTTAGCTGATTTACCTCGCGGCGGCGATACCCTGCGTTACGACATTAAAATCAACAACTTTGCCAGCAATGGCGACACGCTATTATTCTTCTTCTCGTACGAATGCTTTGTTGGCGACAAGATGATCCTCAAAATGGATGGCGGCTGCGCAGGCTTCTTTACCGACCAAGAACTGGCCGATGGGAAAGGGGTGATCCATACCGAAGAGGAAATCAAACTTCGTCAACAAGTACTTAATAATCCGAATAAACCAACCTTTACACCATTACTGCATTGTAACCAAACGGCGTTTGACTATGGCCAAATTCATCATTTATTAACCGCTGATATTGGCAGCTGTTTTGGCGGTGAACATGTTGGTCACCAACTGCAAAATGGGCTGCAAAAATCGCTTTGTTTTGCCTCAGAAAAGTTCTTAATGATTGAGCGTGTTAGCCAGCTTCAAGTGCACGGTGGCGCGTGGGGCTTAGGCTTACTTGAAGGTCATAAACACATTGCGCCAGATCACTGGTATTTCCCGTGTCATTTCCAAGGCGACCAAGTCATGGCTGGCTCGTTAATGGCAGAAGGTTGTGGTCAATTACTGCAATTCTTTATGGTCCACATTGGGATGCACACTCTGGTTGACAATGGTCGCTTCCAGCCACTGGAAAATGCCTCACAAAAAGTGCGTTGTCGTGGCCAAGTGTTACCACAAACCGCTGAGCTGACTTATCGCATGGAGGTCACCGAAATAGGTGTTCATCCTCGTCCCTACGCCAAAGCTAATATTGATATTTTGCTCAATGGCAAGGTGGTGGTTGATTTCCAAAATCTTGGGGTGATGATTAAAGAAGAAGCTGAATGCACTCGTTACCCGCTTCTGTCGTTAGATACAGCAGGCACTAGCCCTGCTGTAAATTCAAACGCTAGCAGCAAACATATTGCCAACAAAGCCCCATTAATGGCGCAAGTTCCAGATTTAAATGCCCCAAGTAACAAGGGCGTTATTCCACTTAAACACGTTGAGGCGCCACAAGTAAGCGCCGATTCAAAGTATGCCAACCGCGTACCCGATACCGTGCCATTTACGCCATACCATATGTTCGAATTTGCCACTGGCGATATCGAAAAATGCTTCGGGCCTGACTTTAGTATCTACCGCGGACTGATCCCACCGCGCACGCCTTGTGGCGATTTACAGTTAACCACTCGCGTGGTTGACATTAACGGTAAGCGCGGCGAACTGAAAAAGCCATCGTCTTGTATCGCTGAATACGAAGTGCCGGCAGATGCCTGGTACTTTGCTAACAACAGCCACCAGACGGTAATGCCTTATTCGGTATTAATGGAGATTTCATTACAACCTAATGGCTTTATTTCCGGCTACATGGGCACCACTCTTGGTTTTCCTGGGCAAGAACTGTTTTTCCGCAACTTAGATGGTCACGGCACCCTGCTGCGCGAAGTCGATTTACGCGGCAAAACTATCGTCAATGACTCACGTTTGCTGTCTACTGTCATCGCTGGCAGTAATATTATTCAAAGCTTCACGTTTGAGCTAAGCGTCGATAACGAGCCGTTTTACACCGGCAGCGCAGTGTTTGGCTACTTTAAAGGTGACGCACTTAAAAATCAGCTCGGCATAGATAATGGCAAAATAACCCAGCCATGGCACCTCGACAATAATGTGGCTGCAGATGTCAGCGTCAACTTACTGGATAAGCAGTCGCGATTATTCAATGCTCCTGCCCACCAGCCACATTATCGTTTAGCCGGTGGCCAACTTAACTTTATCGACACGGCTGAAATGGTGCTTAAAGGCGGTAAATATGGTAACGGTTATTTGTCGGCTTCTCGCACTATTGATCCAAGTGATTGGTTCTTCCAATTCCATTTCCATCAAGATCCGGTAATGCCAGGTTCATTAGGCGTTGAAGCTATCATCGAGTTAATGCAAACTTACGCCATCAGTACAGACTTAGGTAAAGGTTTCACTAACCCGAAATTTGGGCAGATATTATCTGATATAAAATGGAAGTATCGCGGTCAGATTAATCCATTAAACAAACAAATGTCGCTCGATGTTCATATCAGTGCCATTAAAGATGAACACGGTAAACGCATCATTATTGGTGATGCCAATTTAAGTAAAGATGGCCTGCGTATTTACGAAGTCAAAGATATCGCAATTTGTATTGAAGAAGCTTAGCCGCTCGCTTTTCAAGGAAATAAAAATAATGTCAACTCAATTACAACACGAAAAGCTTTCACCTTGGCCATGGCAAGTTAGCTTGCAAAACAGCTGTTTTGATCACGCTGGGATGAACAAAAAGCTCAAAGATTTATCGCAACCATGTTATGTGGTTAACGATACACAGCAAGGCTTAGGTGTGGCGCAACAGGCTCAAGTGGTGACCGATTCCGTAGCAGCCCATGCGCTACCTGTCAGCGCCTTTGCACCAGCCCTTGGCACCCAAAGTTTAGGCGACAGTAATTTCCGCCGCGTGCATGGGGTAAAATACGCCTATTATGCTGGCGCCATGGCGAATGGTATTTCCTCTGAAGAGCTGGTTATCGCGTTAGGCCAAGCCGGTATTTTATGCTCATTTGGCGCAGCGGGGTTAATTCCATCACGAGTTGAACAAGCCATTACGCGCATTCAAACGGCGCTGCCTAATGGCCCTTATGCGTTTAATTTAATTCACAGCCCGAGTGAGCCCGCACTAGAGCGTGGCAGTGTCGAGCTATTTTTGAAGCATAAAGTACGTACCGTCGAAGCATCTGCATTTTTGGGGTTAACCCCTCAAATTGTCTATTACCGCGCAGCAGGCTTAAGCCGTGACGTTCACGGTGATATTCAAATCGACAATAAAGTGATCGCTAAAATCAGCCGTACTGAAGTAGCGATTAAGTTTATGCAACCCGCGCCAGTAAAAATGCTCCAACAACTGGTTGATGACGGTTTGATTACACCTGAACAAATGGCATTAGCGCAATTAGTGCCAATGGCAGATGATATTACCGCAGAAGCCGACTCTGGTGGCCATACCGACAATCGTCCATTAGTCACCTTACTGCCGACTATTTTGGCACTAAAAGATCAAGTGCAAGCGCAGTACAATTACAAAACGCCTCTTCGCGTCGGTGCCGGTGGTGGTGTGGGCACCCCTGATGCTGCATTGGCGACATTTCATATGGGCGCAGCTTATATTGTTACCGGCTCCATCAACCAAGCCTGCGTGGAAGCCGGCGCCAGCGAACATACGCGTAAATTACTGGCCACCACAGAAATGGCCGATGTGACGATGGCGCCAGCCGCCGATATGTTCGAAATGGGCGTTAAGTTACAAGTGGTCAAACGCGGCACATTATTTCCCATGCGCGCCAACAAACTATACGAAATTTATACTCGCTATGACTCAATCGAAGCCATACCAAGCGACGAGCGTGAAAAACTTGAAAAACAAGTATTTCGCTCAAGCCTTGATGATATTTGGGCCGGCACTGTGGCACATTTTAATGAACGAGATCCCAAACAGATTGAACGCGCTAAAGACAATCCAAAACGTAAAATGGCATTGATTTTCCGTTGGTATTTAGGCTTATCAAGTCGCTGGTCAAACACGGGTGAAGTGGGTCGCGAGATGGATTATCAAATTTGGGCCGGTCCTTCGCTTGGAGCATTCAATGCGTGGGCTAAAGGCAGCTATTTAGATGATTACACTCAACGTCACGCCGTCGATTTGGCCAAGCATTTAATGCACGGTGCAGCCTATTTAGCTCGAGTGAATTTATTAACGGCACAAGGTGTTAGCCTTCCCGTAGCATTACAGCGCTGGCGCCCAGTAGACCAAATTAAATAATAGGCTTATCACGCTTCACCGCGAGATAAGTGATAAAGATAGGAACTAACATGAGCGATATCCAAAAACTCGATTTTTCGGCGGTTAACGACCCGACACTTGTGTCGTTTAACCAGCAAAAAAACCTGATTAAGCGCATGCTAAAAGGCAATAGTGCGACTTGCACCGACTGCAATAAACCGCTAACACTTCTATTGCCGCCTAATACCAAAAAGGCACCAAAAAATAATAAAGCCCCAGGGATTTATTGCGCTAAAGGCTGCACGGACATCGAGCTAGACATGGAAGCTGTGGCGCTAATGAAATAGCGTTGATGACATAGCGTTAATGACATAATGCTACCGAAATGGCCCAAACCCTCTTTAACTAAAGAGGGTTTGGGCCATTTTTTATCTGTAAGTCAATTACTTGCCAGTTTGCGCCGCAATGTAATACAAGCCAGAGTGATGACCGGTCGTTGTTCTACATGAGTAAGCGATAACAAAAAAAAGAAATCACAAACGCAGTCAGCGTAAAAAGCCCTGTTTAATCTCTGCTCGGGATAATAAACGGTTATGAAATAGACTCAATATTCTGCTTTTGACTAACGTATCCCACCCCTAAACCAAGTTGGGGTTATTTAGCTTGCCAGCGCGCCACAATATCAGCGGCGCCAGAGGATTGCGCAATGGTGTTGTCTCCGACTAAAGCGGTTTTAAAATCACTAAATGGCATATTAGCCCACATGCTAAGCTCAAATTGGCTATTGGCTGCCACCTCACCTACACCTTTAGGTGTTCCTGTCATCACAATGTCACCATCGTTTAAGGTCATAAATTCACGAATGGCGTTAACAATAGCTTGTGGTTGATACATCATTAATTGCTGATGCCCCAATTGAGTCACAACGTTATCAATCGTTAACTGAAAACACCCATTATGCATACCTTGAGTAATTGGAATAAAGTCACTAAACAGGGCCGAACCATCAAAGGCTTTAGCTCGCTCCCAGGGTAGGCCTTGTTTTTTTAACTTAGCTTGCAGTTGCCGCTTAGTCATATCAAGCCCAACTCCAACGGCACTAAACTGGCCATTACTTACCATAAAACACAACTCGGCTTCATAATGTAAAGGCTCATCCAAATGGCTCCGTAACGTGGTGGTAATAGCTGAATTAGGCTTAAGAAACACCACCATATCATCAGGTATTTCGTTGCCTAGTTCGTGAATATGTTCTGCATAATTACGCCCAATACAAATAATTTTTGATGGGATGATATGTAAAACTTGGCCATTAACTTGTGTTAGCGTTACTGATTGTCGATCCACATTAACCTCGAATGATTAGACATATTGAGAACAATTAACCGCTTTAGCAACAAAAGCATCACGACGTTAACACATCAAGCCTAGTATGATCGCTTGTCTATTAATATGTCACTTCAATTAAGGATAATAGACGGTTATCAACAAACGGTTATCAACCAGCCCATTGTTCCGCTATCGAAGTGGTATCGAAGTGCTATCGACTGACAATAGGCCCGCGATTGACGCTTCAATACGCCTTAATAGCAAAAAACCGTGGCAGGTTTGATAATATGACTAACTTTAAATAAACCCCTGTTTACGCCAATACAGGTAAAGGCTGATATTACAGGCCTGAAATACCCCCCCAGTTTAACGATTTAGTCACTCTCTTATTGCGAGTTGAAGTTATGTAAATAACCTCTCTATATTAGCGCCTCTATTTCAATCAACGAGCACCAAATTTTGGTAAGCCCCTTGATCACAATAGTAAATATCACTATAAAAACAATGATATATTTATATAATTGTATTTACATTTTTTTAACAACGAACTAGTCTAGGTCTGTTGTACACAGACAATAAACCTGTTTCATTAACGATTAATACAGTAAGAATGACTGTCAGAAAAATAATAATAAGAGAGACTAAATGACAATGTTCGAATTGACAATTAAACAAAAAATAGCGTTAGGATTTGCCTCTATTGGCTTATTACTGCTTGTTGGAAGTAGTTTTTTTTATCATTCTCTCGATCAAATTCAAACAGCAAATACTAATATTGAAACCTTAGCGGTACCCGTTCAAAATAAATCAAATGCATTGCAAATTACCTTATTAAAAATGGCAAAAACAGATAGCTTAGCTTATTCACAAACCGGTAATGACAGTATCAATCTCAGCTTCAAACAATTTAATCTATTACAGCAAGAATTCAATAACGTATTAACGACACTATTAGTCAAAGTAGCGGATCATCCCACTATGCACCAGTCGTTAATTCAAGCAAAAAGCTCCTATCAGCAGTACGTAAAACAATCGCGCACCATGTTCAGCACTAAACTCGAAATAGAGCAAACCCGCACTCACTTCACTACCTTAAAGCAAGATTTTGATAATGCGCGTATAAACGCCAGTAACAATATGATTGATTTGGAACTTATCGAAGCGCCAGTTGATGAAGCACCGTTATTAGCAGAAGTCATTGGCGGCGGAGTGCGTATCGACGACATGTTGTTCGCACTTGGCAATACCATAACGGAACTCGGTCGATTAACTTCTGCCGATACGATTAATATTCATAAACAAGATGTTTCGATGTTATTAGTTAATATTACGGTTAATGGCAACTACTTAACCCAACAAGCTGACCCCTTGGGTGCAACGTCGCTATTTGCCGATTTTGACACCAACTTACGAGCCATTAAACAGTTCACAGATGAACCTGGCACCTTGTATCTCGCGCAACACAATGTCGTCAATAAGCAACGCTTAGCAGAGCAAAGTCATCTACAAGCCAACATTTTTTTTGATGCTACGAATCATCAGTTAGATCAATTAGTGACACTCGCGAACGAAAGATTCAACCAGTTACAAATGGTGGCCATAGATGAAGTGAATACAGCACAAACATTGGCTATTTCAATGGCGGTGATATTTGTATTAATGGCGATCTTTATCTATTACTTCACGTCAAAAGCCATGTTAGGCCCTCTGCAAGTCATTAACCGAGCATTATCACGGATCGCCAGCGGTGATTTATCGGGGCGATTAACCAAGACAAATAATGATGAATTTGGAGCCTTGATGGATAACATCAATAAACTTTCTGACGACCTGACTCATTTATTACAAGCCATTAGTCGTGATGCGCATTTGCTCGATGAATCCGCTATTCGCTCACAAGAGCAAAGCGAAAAAATATCCCATTCAGCCTCAGGACAAATTAATAATATTAGCCAGGCAAAGCTGCTCGCCGAACAAATACATCACAGTTCTACTCAGGTCAGTGAGCAAGCCGCGGAATCTGAACAACATGTCAAATTAGCCTCTTTGCAAGGGGTACAAATAAAAAGTATTGCTAATAATAATCGCCTCCGCATTGAGACCTTATCAACCAGCTTGCATGACTCAGTTAAGATCATGACAAAACTTAATCAACACAGCGATAATATTGGTGGAATTTTAACGACCATCAGTGCTATTGCCGATCAAACTAATTTGTTAGCCTTAAATGCGGCTATTGAGGCGGCAAGAGCGGGTGAACATGGGCGTGGCTTTGCCGTCGTTGCCGACGAGGTACGATCATTAGCGTCTAGAACGCAATTATCAACCGCCAAAATTCAAACCATGATTAACGCTCTACAACAAGAAACAACGAATGCCGTCAATGCCATCTCACAAGGACAAATGCAAGCCAGTGAATGTGTTGAACAAAGTCAGTCGTTACACGATGCTATTAAACAAATAGAAACAGCATTGAGTACCATTAATGGCATGAGCCAAAGTATTACTCATTCGGCCAATGAACAAGTAAACCATAGCCAATTAATAGAACAAACAATGACTCAAACGGCAGATTCAGCCCAACAAAATGCACAAGAATCAACATCAATGACCAATCGAAGCCAACAATTAAATCAATTAGCCCGCTCGCTTACCACCTCCGTTGAACGTTTTAAGCTATAACCATAACGATGATCATTGATGGAATGATTATTGGGTCATTTATGCGGGGTCAGCAATATCAATAATGTGCTGATTAATATTCTCTGCCAGCGTACTGCGCTACTAGGACGCTGCGCTGCTAGAACGCTACGCGGCTAGATGCTATAAAATCATAGCAGCGAAGCGATACTAGCAGGACGTAGTCCGCCCTAGCAGCGAAGCGATACTAGCAGGACGTAGTCCGCCCTAGCAGCGAAGCGATACTA
>NZ_JBEOPP010000054.1:0-32939 GCF_040310185.1 Shewanella sp. T24-MNA-CIBAN-0130
CGTTGAACAGTGTTGCCGCGCTTGGAATACGTTTATTCAGTGTAAGGACAGGGTAAAAAGTTTGTGCACACGAGACTAGGCCAATATGGGTAAAGTCTAATGCGGATTGGTATTAAGCATGACGTTAGGTTGATATTGGGTTTGATTAAGGAGAAAACATGAAGCTGTTTAAATTAGTGATGGCGATGAGTCTTGGTTTTATTTGCTATAGCGCTAATGCCGAGGTGACTCCAGAGGAGCAACAATGGGTTGAGCAGGCATTAAGCGATATTAATCATAATACCGATGACTCAAATGTACGTTGGCAATACGCACAGCATACGGTGATGCCTGACTTAACACGGATAGAGCAATTTGATGCTTCACAGCCTGAAACACAACGATGGACGTTAGTGTCTGAAAATGGTGAAACACCGGATAAAAAACGTGTAGACAAATATCAACAACATCAACAAGATCTTAATCAAGACAAAGATGAAAACAGTCATGAAGTGGCATTTTCTGATCTTATTGATGTAACCACACTTGTATTTGTTGGTGATGATGACTCCAACCTAGTGTTTAAATTTGTACCCAATATTGAAGAACTCGATAATGAAGCCCTAACTGGCGTGCTTTATTTAGATAAAGCGTCTAAGCAGTTAAGAAAAATTTTGATCAGCAATACCGATGAGTTGAATCCGGCATTTACCGTCACGCTGACTAAATTTGAATTAGAGTTGGTATTTGGTGTTTTTGAAGGTTTAGTGATGCCTGAACATACATCAACCATCATTAACGGTACTGCGGCAATTTTTAAATCTCTTGATAGCATCCAAACGGTGACTTATCTCGATTATAAAGTGATTGATAAGCCTAAAGCCTAATGGCGAGATCGATAATGCATTTCCTTTGTCGGTAAATCGGGTCGACAATAAAAACGCTATTTTGCTCATGAATGGCAAAATAGCGATAAATGAACCTCAACTCGGGAAGAGGTGAGCTTACTCGGTAAAAGCGGCTTGACGTGCCCTTATAATGCTTAAATGAACCTTACTCATTTGACTCACTAGTTGCATTTGCCTGAACCGCAACTTTTACTGCTGCCGCATCCGCCAAATTTACCACTGGCCATAGGGGCATCCATCCATTCTGGTTCTGGAAAAATGGGCCATTCGATTTTTTTTACACGATTACCATGCATTAAAATATGGCCTTGATATTGGTTGAGGCCATCGGTACTAAATTCGAACATAAATGTTGCTTTCCAACAGATACCGGTACTGCCACCGATGCTTGGACGGGCTGACACCATTGCAATAGCGAGCAATTGTACATTTTGTTTTTTACAGGCTTGTTCTGTAAGGGTCCTGCTTAACTCTGCCATTTGTCTTAGCTGCCAAAAAAAAGCCGCTACCACGACTAAAGCAACAATTAATAAAAAATCACTCATCATAGGCTGGTTGCTCTAAATAATCCGCCAATAGCGGTTGCTAATTGAACGCTTCTGTCTGGATGCCTTAAGTCGGCTAATAATCCTTGACGCAAGCTAGGTATTGCCACGATATCAGCAAAAACTTGATTAAAGAAGGGCTGTGGCTGTTTTGCTAGCGCTTCCAAATAGTGTTTACGAATGGCATCATCTTTTAAGGCTAACCAATTACGTGCCGCAATGGTTATTAGCGTGTTGTTGTCTAACCCTCGTTGGTCATTTAACTGATTAATCGCTGTCATACTGTATTGAACATCAGACGCCAATGCCGCTAAATACATAACTTTTATATGATCTTCAGCTTGTTCTAATTGGTTAAATAAATGCTCTGCAAGGCGTTTACCAATATTAATGTGTTCTAAGCATTGGCAAAGTGCGGCTTGCACTTCCATTGGAGCATGATCAAGTGCGTTAATCATGTCATTAAGATGGTTAAATTGATGTGCGCGAACGCAAATATCGGCTAAACCTTGTAAACCCAGTTGTGGCCAAGTGTCTTGTGCTGCTTGACCAGACAAATATTGTGCGGCAAATTCATATTGGCTCGATGCAGCTTGGCCAAGTTGAAGCCTGACTAATGCATTAAATAATGCCAATTTGTGCTGATTAGGCTTAAAGCTAAAAGGATGATTGGCTAATTGCTCTTGCTGCTCATCCGTTAATTCTTGGGTTGGATTACGCCCTAGCGCTTCTAAGATCATCTTAATAAACTGAGTCCGCGGCGCCGGTGATAATAGGCCTTGCTCATCTAACGGTAATTTTACAAACCAAATATAAGGTAATTGCTGTTGTTGCCAAAATACGATAGCAAACTGCGCATGACCTTGAATGGGATAAGGATATGGCGCCAGTAAAGAGTCAATTTGCTGAAAGGCGACCATATCGATATGTTGCACCCGGCGACCTAAATCATATATTTGGAATTGAGTATTTGCGGTCGTTAGAAACTGGCTTAAGGTGGTTATTTCGGTCATGGTGTTGTCACTAAATCAAAGAAGTTGGATGGGTATTCAATTGACTAAATGATATCATATTCCGACTTAGCCTTGATGTTGTTGTTCACTTTTATGCTTTATTTAACCAGTAAAAATCATTTAATTAAATTAGAACAATTGCTTAAGGATTTTCAGCTTTGGTCTGATATTTCACCATCTGTATCTGCTATGACCAGCACGGCGCCATTTTGCTGCGATGTAATGGCATTTGAGCAATGGCTGCAGTTTATTTTCATTCCCAAAATGACTGAGCTTATTGTGCTGCGACAACCTTTGCCAACCAATATGGCCTTGGCTCCAATGGCTGAACATGTGTGGCAAAGTAAGCCCCATGGTAGTGTTATGATTACCCAGCTACAACAATTTGACGCCTTGCTAAGTCAGCGTTAAGCGAACTACCCATAAACGTCATCACATTTGGCCAATACAAAATAAGAAAGTGATAAACATGATCTCAAAAGATAACGATGTTGAATACTCATTGGATAATGATGACTTATGTGATCAAAGAAGCTCAGACGACATTGATGATGCCTCTGCTGCAGACACCGAACACGATGACGACTTACCGCCTCCTCATATCGATATATTATTTGAAGACGAGCATATTGTAGCGATACATAAACCGGCGGGTTTATTAGTTCATCGCAGTTATTTAGCCCGTAGAGAGCGCTTTTTTGCGATGCAGATGACCCGTGATTTGGTGGGGTGCCATGTTTTTCCGGTGCACCGCCTTGATCGACCTACATCTGGAGTGTTGCTGTTTGCTAAATCCAGTGAGGTGGCCCGGCTGTTGTGTGAACAATTTGCCGATCACAGTATTAAGAAGCAATACTTAGCCATCGTTCGTGGCAACATGCATGAGTCTGGTATCTTAGATTATGCCCTTAAACAAGAGTTTGATGATTTGGGCGATAAGCATGTTGATCCCAATAAAGCGGCACAAGAAGCGGTGACGGATTATCAACCATTATTGAATACCGAAATACCTTTTAGTTCAGGTCGCTACCCAACTAGTCGTTACGGATTGGTAAGACTCAGTCCCCACACAGGGCGAAAGCATCAGTTACGTCGCCATATGGCGCACTTACGTCATCCAATAGTCGGTGATACCACCCATGGCGATGGCAAGCAAAATAAGTTTTTTCGTGAGCACTTCCATGTTAATCGCCTATGGCTCATAGCCAAAAGCTTACAGTTTGTGCATCCTGTAACGCAGCAAGCAATGCACATAGAGACGGAACTAGAGTCTGAGTGGTTAGATATTTTCAGCGAGTTTGGCTGGGGTGATGATCAATTATCATCGATACCAAGTATCTTATTAAGCTAATTCATTCGATCAGCCAGCAAGGCTTTGAGTTTTTCAAATTCCGCGATGGGCGGTAAGCTCTCGTGTTGCTTTTGCTCCATGTGGAAATAATAGTTGCGGCGAATGTGGGCGAATTTGTGTTGGAGTTTTAATTTTCGCTTTCTGCTCAGTTGTCGCATCGTCTTGGTTCCGTTACTGCGTTGCTTTATATTAAACCAACCTGCGTTGGGCGGTCCAATTAAACAACATACTATAAAAGACACTTGCGAGAGACCAAAAGAATACAGTAAGGTAAGTTATTAAGACTCAAGGTATTTTATATCGCATTTCATTTAAGGGGAAAGTATACCATGAAAAAGGTCAACGTTGTTTTTGGTACCGTTTATGGTAGTGCACAATTTACAGCTGAAACAGTGACTAAGGCAATTGCAACGTTAGGTTTTACCACTAAACTTTGGCAACCTAATGAATTATCTGGTTTTGTACCTCCTCAAGATGAGCTATTGATTATCGTGTCTTCAACCACTGGCGAAGGGGAGGTACCTGAAGATATTTTTCCTTGGTTTAACGAGCTTAAATCCAGTGCACCGTATTTACCATTATTGCAATACAGCCTAATAGGATTAGGTGATTCAAGTTATGACACTTTTTGCGGGGCTATTAAGCAATTTGATCAATTGTTAACAGAGCTAGGAGCCACACCGCTTACTGAACGATTAGAGATTGATGCCTGTGAAACGATGGAACCAGAAACAGAAGCTAAAAAATGGATAGCCAGTTGGCACAACGCCGTCACATCGGAAAACGTAGTGTAAATTTTATTACCCAGCAGTGGTTTAAGTTTGCCCAGCGCCTAAGCCAGGCGCTATTGATCCCGATTGCGATCTTGCCTGCAGCAGGGGTAATGCTAGGCTTAACTGTCAATCCATTGTCATTTATTCCGCCAGAATTAAATACTGTGTTGTTTGCAGTAGGTAATCTGGTATTTACTATGATGCCTTTATTATTTAGTGTCGCGGTGGCCATCGGATTTTGTCGAGATCAAGGCATTGCCGCATTTTCTGCCGTGTTTGGTTTTGGGGTGTTTTTATCCACCATGGGTGCCCTGACCGACATATATGGTTTAGTCTCACGGCCACTGTGGGGCATGCAAACTATTGATACCGGTATTGCGGGTGGAATGTTAGTTGGGGCAATCACTTGCCTAGCGGTTAGAATCAGTCAACATGTTAAATTACCGGCTATTTTTTCATTTTTTGAAGGCCGTCGTAGTGCACCCATAATTGTTATTCCTCTGTCTATGGTGCTGGCCTATTTGCTGGTCCATGTCTGGCCGCCTTTGTCGCATGTTATTGAAAATCTTTCTGATTGGTCTGTATACCAAGATCCCGCCATTGCGTTTGGTGTTTATGGCACCGTTGAACGTTTATTAATTCCACTCGGATTACATCATATTTGGAATGCGCCATTTTATCTTGAAGTAGGACAGTACATTAACCAAGGCACCGTGGTAAAAGGTGAGGTGGCTCGTTATTTAGCCGGTGATCCGTTGGCGGGAAATCTCGCCGGAGGTTACTTAATTAAAATGTGGGGCTTACCTGCTACAGCGCTAGCTATTTGGCGTTGCGCAGATAAACCTCAGCGCAATCGGGTTGCAGGGATTATGTTATCTGCGGCTACGGCAAGTTGGTTGACTGGAGTGACCGAGCCAATAGAATTTGCCTTTATGTTTGTCGCGCCCATTCTCTTTATTGTGCATGCATTACTGACCGGTATTGCTTATAGCGTGTGTATTTTACTCGAAGTACATCACAGCATTGTGTTTTCCCATGGCTTAGTCGATTTTAGTTTATTGTTTTCTCGCTCTGCCAATACCCATTGGATCTGGTTGCTTGGGCCGCTGACAGCATTAATCTATTACGCTATCTTCAGGGCCAGTATTTTAGCCTTTAATTTAAAAACACCAGGACGAATAGAGCCAAGTCATCACCCTGCAGAGCCAAAAGAGAGTTTACGCGCGATGATTTCAGCCTTAGGTGGTCGCGAGAATATTGTTGAGATTAATGCGTGTTTAACCCGCTTACGTATTAGTGTTAATCAAGCTGATTTAATCGATAAAGCGAGATTAATGCGTTTAGGGGCCAAAGGCGTGGTGGTCATGGGCAAAGGCGTACAAGTGGTCTATGGCACCAAGGCTGAAACACTGCGTAAATTACTGCAAAAATATCTAGACTCTCGACGTTAGCTCGGATGGTTGTAGCATTTTTGATTCACTTGTAGTGCATTTTTGAGGTTTTTGTTTTTAAACAAACCTTTTTTATCTTTTATGAGTCATTCCCATTAAAAACATCCCCCAAATTTGTATTTCAATGGCACACTGTTAGGCCGTCATTTAACAGGAGTTGTACGCGTGAGCCATCAAGATAAAACCATTATTAATCCAGCCAAATTACAGCGAAAAGTGTTGATAACCGATTGTGCTGATGCTCAGGGGTTAATTGCCAAAATCACCAACGTATGTTTCGCTCATCAATTAAATATTATTAAAAACACCGAATTCGTTGACCATACTCAAGGTCGCTTTTTTATGCGCGCAGAGCTTGAAGGCCTGTTTGATGATGAGCGCCTATTAACTGAATTACGTGATGTCTTGCCTGCTCAAAATCGCATGAGGCTAGTCGATACGGGTAAAAAGCGCATTGTTATCATGGTGACCAAAGAAGCGCATTGTTTAGGTGATATTTTAATGAAGTCTTATTACGGCGGCTTAGATGTTGAGATTGCTGCTGTAGTGGGTAATTATGATGTGCTGCAACAATTAACTGAAAAGTTTAATATTCCATTTCATTATGTTAGCCATGAAGGCTTAAATCGCCAGGAACATGAGCAGGCGATGTTAGCGGTGATTAAACCTTATGATACCGACTTTTTAGTGTTAGCTAAATATATGCGAGTGCTAACGCCTGAGTTTGTGTCAGCATTTCCAGATAAAATTATTAATATTCATCATTCGTTTCTGCCGGCTTTTATTGGTGCATCACCTTACAAACAAGCCTGGGATCGCGGTGTTAAAATCATCGGTGCCACCGCTCATTTCGTGAATAACAATCTTGATGAAGGGCCTATTATTAAACAAGATGTGATTTCGGTTGACCACAGCTTTAGCGCTGAAGAGTTAGCTCATAATGGCCGTGATGTTGAAAAAAGTGTATTAAGCAAAGCATTGCAATTAGTTCTCAACGAGCAAGTTGTGGTGTACGGTAATAAGACCGTAGTATTTTAAAATAAAGTGTTTTAAAGCACAGCATCTAAATCATAGCATTGCAGCAATAACATTTTTAACCAAGATGATTTACAGACTCAAACAATCGCTTTTTAGGATTAGTATTTAAAAATAGACTAAAAATTCATTGCGTTGCAATGACGGTACTCGATGTTTGACTAGGCTTCAGGGGGGGAGGCATTGCAACTCTCTTATTAATGGTCATTTAACGCTTATTAATGTTGATAGACTCATTTTTAGATGCATTTTAGCGCCTAGAGCCGCATCCCTGCGGCGCTATAGATTATGAATTTAGCTTGGTGATTTATAGGGGTAAATATTGGCTTAGGTGTATATGGGTTAATACGGATTGTCTTCATTGTTAGGTGGTTAAGGGTTATTACAAGTATTATTGTTAATAGCGAACATCATATAAAGGCTGGGTCTCACCTAGATAAGCTAAGTCACGAATGCTGACATGAGCTTCGGCATAGGGCGCAATTAAACGGGCTGTTTTATCGGCATTGCGACTAAGGGTAAATTGATGAAAACTTTCGCCGTTACAAACGAGGCGAGGAAAGATCCTAGCCTTATTGATACGATAGCTTTTCATTGTGTCATTAAATTGGAATACCTTATTGCTAGCGCCAGCTTTACAGACGGCAATTAAGGTGTTTTCTACATTGGGATCCATAGCAGCTTGGCTGTTCATTGACCAAAGTGATAAGGATAAGGCTGTAAGTACGATAATAGTTTTCATAGTGACTCCTTTACCTAACCTTTAAAGTAAAGGCCATTTTCACCTAGAAATGAAGTGTAATTGGTGTCACTTTGTGTAACAAACCCCCCTCAGTTCGACAAAATGTAACTGGGAGTAACAAATCGTGTCGCATTCAGAGTGTCGCCACATAACTAGTTGAAAGAAAAGGGCTTATTTTTTATTATCATGTTTTTTCTAGTGAATAAAAGCTAATTGTATGAAAAGGCTCAATAATTCATTGAGCCTTATTATTTCATCAAAGATCAATTAATCAACGATCCGTAATAGTTCATTGATCCCGACTTTACCACGGGTTTTCGCATCGACCTTTTTAACAATAATCGCCGCATATAAGCTGTAAGTGCCACAAGCCGATGGCAAGTTACCTGATACCACAACCGATCCTGCTGGAATGCGACCATAATGCACTTGGCCGGTTTCGCGATCAAAAATTCGGGTGCTTTGACCAATGTAAACGCCCATTGAAATCACGCTACCTTCTTCAACCACCACACCCTCAACGATTTCGCTGCGAGCGCCAATAAAGCAGTTGTCTTCAATGATGGTTGGGCCAGCTTGTAACGGCTCTAATACACCACCGATCCCAACCCCACCAGATAAGTGAACGTTTTTACCAATCTGTGCGCAGGAACCAACCGTTGCCCATGTATCAACCATAGTGCCTTCATCAACATAAGCGCCTAAGTTAACGTAAGATGGCATTAATACAGTATTTTTACCGATAAATGAGCCTTTACGAACGGTTGCGGGTGGCACAACACGGATCCCTTCTGCTTTAAAACGAGCTTCGTCATAATCGGCAAATTTCTGCGGGACTTTGTCGAAATACTTGGTGTCACCACCGTCAATCACGCTGTTATCAAAGATGCGAAAAGACAGTAGTACGGCTTTTTTGAGCCATTGGTGGACATGCCATTCACCAGCAATTTTTTCTGCAACACGAACTTGGCCTTTATCGAGCATATTGATCACGGTTTCAACATCGGCGCGAACACTTGGTTCTACGTTAGATGGTGAGATGTTTTGACGTGTTTCGAATGCTGTTTCAATGCGTTGGCGTAAAGCCTCCATTGTTTTCTCCCGGTATTAAATGATTAGTAGCATAATAGTAAGGTTAAAAATTAGTTAGATGATTTTAGTGCAAGTGTTAGCGCAGCAGACAATTGCTGTTGTTGTTGCTCATCTAGGGCTGAAGCACTTTGGTTTTGTAAAATAAAAAAGTCTTCTGCACGTTCACCAATAGTGGTAATTTTAGCCGCCAATAGTGTCACATTACAACGATAGAGAATGTCACCGACTTTGGCCAATAGGCCAGGCGTGTCTAAGGTGATTAATTCCATCATACTTGTACCATGGCGAGCACTGGGTAAGAAACTCACATGAGTGGCAACATTAAAAGGTTTCATGATCCGGGCTAATTTTCTAAACTTCGGCAGTTTTGGGTTTTCAGTAGCCAAGGCTTTTTCGAGTGCTTTACGGATACTTTGAATGCGCGATAATTGGATAATCGGTTCGCCATCTTGTTCTAAAATCACAAAGGTGTCGAGTGCATAATCATCTTTTGATGTCATGATGTTAGCGTCATGAACATTGATATTTTTATTGTCTAAAACCGTCATCACGGTGGCAAAAAGTTTGGGTTTATCTTTGCTGTAGACAAAGAGTTCTGTACCACCTCGAGTGGTATGCTTTGACATTAACACTAATGGCTCGTCGTGATGATGTTTTAAAATGGCTTCTGCGTGCCAAGCCACTTGAGTCGGTTGATGGCGTAAAAAGTATTCTGCTTTGAAACGTGTCCAGAGTGCATCCATGTCTTTTTCTTTTAGGCCACGACGAATAAGTTCTTTTTTAGCTTTGGCTTGGATCTCTTTAACTCGCGCTTTAACATCGACTGGTTTTTCTTTACCCCGAGCTAATACTCTTTGGGTTGAAAAATACAAATCGCGCAGCAATGATCCTTTCCAATTATTCCACGTTTTCTCATTGGTGGCACAGATGTCGGCGACAGTGAGGCAATATAAATAACTTAAATGCGCTGCGTCGCGGACTTTTTCAGCAAACAGTGCAACCACTTCAGGGTCTGAAATATCTCTGCGTTGAGCTGTGATCGACATCACGAGGTGATTTTCAACTAACCATGCTACTAAACGTCCGTCATGGTCATTCATGCCATGTAATTTACAGAAATCGATGGCATCTTTTGAGCCTAATTTGCTGTGATCGCCGCCACGGCCTTTGGCAATATCATGAAAAATTGCCCCGAGTACCAATAAACCTCTTTTCGGTAATTGATTAATTAAGATGGCGCCCAGTGGGAATTCATCTTTTTGTTCAACGTGTGAAAATCGGTCAATATTGAGCAGTAATCTATGGGTGTGTTCATCAACGGTATAGGCATGAAATAAATCAAATTGCATCTGGCCTTCAATCTTGCGCCAAGCCGGTAAGTAAGACGATAAAATACCGTGTTGGTGCATTAATGAAAATGCAGCAATACCTCGTGGATGTTTTAGGATCTCCATAAACACTTTTCGACACGCGGGGTTTTCCTGTAAGGGTGATGTTAGTGATCTACGAGTATTACGCAATAATCTTAACGTGGGCGCATAGATTTCTTGGATATTGGAATTTTTAGCCACCAGTAGAAATAAACGTAATATTTCTTCGTTATGACAGCTAAACAAATCGTCATCCAACACTTCGATATAACGACCTCGACGTTGATAAACCTCACTAATGGGCTGTATTTCTAACGCTTGAGTGTGACCTAATGTGGCGCGCTTAAACAATTGCAGCAGCATCTGATTAAGCTCCATCACGCGGCGCACCGTGCGATAGTAGCGTTTCATCATCTGCTCGACGGCTAATTGGGTTGCATCTTCGTAACCTAATAAACTGGCGATTTGTCGTTGTAAATCGAACAATAAACGGTTTTCGTTACGATTAGCGGTGATGTGGAGTGCAAAACGGATTTCCCACAGAAAATTTTGGCATTCCAGTAATTCAGCTAATTCGGCTGGCGCTAGAAAATCGTGCTCGACTAAATCTTCTAATTTAGCAGCATCAAAATGGCGCATCGCGACCCATGCTATGGTCTGAATATCGCGTAATCCGCCAGGGCAGGTTTTAATGTTAGGTTCTAAATCAAAGGCACTGGCTTTACTGTGGCGCGCGGTTTGTTCATCTTTCTTGGCGTTATAAAAGTCATAAGAGGGCCAAAAGTCTTGTTGACGGACGGCGTCATATAACACGTCAAATAGGAATTCACTGCCGGTGAGTAATCTGGCTTCGATCAGATTGGTCGCAATGGTGATGTCTGCTTTGCCTTGCTCAATGGTTTGCGAGATAGTGCGAACACTGTGGCCTATCTCAAGCCCAGTATCCCAAAGATAAGTAATAAGTTGACTCAGCTGGTTTTCAATCTCTGGCGATAGTTGTTCATCGTCAACTAAAAACAGTAAGTCAATGTCTGAATGTGGATGCAGCTCACCACGGCCATAGCCGCCAACGGCAACGAGGGCAAGATGACCATTATTTAATGAGAAATCTTGCCAAGCTTGCATTAGTAAAGCATCAACAAATTGACAACGGTGTTTAACAATATCAACAATAGGATGTTTTGCTGTGTATTGCTCAACTAAGCGCTGGTTTAAGTCAATTAATGCGTTTTTGGCGGCCAGCGCAGTATTCATTGATGTCCTTACTAATTTAAGTCTTTAGTGGTTAATGATCCGTGGGAAGTCTTCTTCTTCACGCAAAGTTAACACTTCTACACCGGTTTGGGTCACTAACAGTGTATGTTCCCACTGTGCTGAATTCTTACCATCAGAGGTCGTGACCGTCCAATTATCATTTTTATCCAATACTGTAGTATGACGACCAGCATTGATCATTGGCTCGATCGTAAAGCACATACCCGGTCTTAGCACGATTTTATCATTATTCTTATAATGAACAACTTGAGGTTCTTCGTGGAACCCTGTGCCAATACCGTGACCACAATAATCTTGTACGATGGAGTACTTATCAAGCCCTGTTTTGCTTGTCTTAATGAATTTTTCGATGGTTGTGCCAATTTCACCTAATTTTAAACCAGGTCGTACTTTACGAATGGCTAAATACAAGCTTTCTTGGGCAATGCGACTCAAACGTTTGTCTTTTGCTGACACTTCGCCGATTAAAAACATTTTTGAGCTATCACCATGATAACCGTCTTTGATGACAGTAATATCAAGGTTGATCATATCGCCATCTTTTAAGACGTATTCACAAGGGATACCGTGGCAGACGACTTCGTTAACCGAGGTACAAATAGACTTCGGAAATCCGTGGTAATTCAATGGCGCAGAAATAGCCCCTTGTTCTTCGGTATATTGAGCACAAATCTCATTTAATTCATTTGTGGTCACTCCTGCCTTAACATGTGGGGCCACTATTTCTAATACTTGCGCCGCTAATTTACCCGCTGCACGCATCTTTATTATTTCGTCTGCATTTTTGATCACAATACTCATGAAAACTCTCTATCCTTTGACGGTCAAAATAGGCATGTTTTATCCAAGGTTTTACGGCAAAAAGTTGTATTTACATGCCGTTTATGGTATAAAGCGCGCCGTTATGTGTAAAATCGTTGTTGTACGGTTCGAGTTAATATGATGTCAATCGCGGCTTTTTTAAGCTAGATATACATCTTGTTCGGCAAATCGTAAAATATTGC
Source organism: Shewanella sp. T24-MNA-CIBAN-0130 (assembly GCF_040310185.1). Classification (NCBI taxonomy): domain Bacteria; kingdom Pseudomonadati; phylum Pseudomonadota; class Gammaproteobacteria; order Alteromonadales; family Shewanellaceae; genus Shewanella; species Shewanella sp. T24-MNA-CIBAN-0130. Next base: position 12,539 of record NZ_JBEOPP010000054.1, read on the forward strand.
GGTCATTATACATGGCAATTAACTTAAATACTAAATCACACACGTATCGACACATTTTTCGGGGTGCTTTCTCATTCTTAACGGAAGTTAGAAAGTCGAGACATGGGATGCGTGGAGGTCTAACCCCTTACATTAAGGTATATACAATGACTACTGTTTCAATGCGCGACATGCTACAAGCTGGTGTTCACTTCGGTCACCAAACTCGTTACTGGAATCCTAAGATGAAGCCTTTCATCTTCGGCGCTCGTAATGGTGTACACATCATCAACCTTGAGCATACCGTGCCAATGTTCAACGAAGCTTTAGCTTTCATTAGCAACATTGCTTCTAAGAAAGGTAAAGTATTATTCGTAGGTACTAAGCGCGCTGCTGGCGAAGCTATCAAAGCATCTGCACTTTCTTGTGATCAGTACTATGTTGATCACCGTTGGTTAGGCGGCATGCTAACTAACTGGAAAACTGTTCGTCAGTCAATCAAGCGTCTTAAAGAGCTAGAAAGTCAGTCTGTAGACGGTACTTTCGACAAGTTAACTAAGAAAGAAGCGCTAATGCGTACTCGCGAATTAGACAAGTTAGAAAAGTCTTTAGGCGGAATCAAGAACATGGGCGGTTTACCTGACGTATTATTCGTTATCGGTGCTGACCATGAGCATATCGCTATTAAAGAAGCAAACAACCTAGGTATCCCAGTTGTTGCAGTTGTTGATACTAACTCTGCACCAGATGGTGTTAACTATGTCGTTCCAGGTAACGACGATGCGATGCGTGCTATCCGTTTGTACACTTCTACTGTTGCTGAAGCTGCTAATGCTGGCCGTGGTCAAGATTTAGCGGTACAAGCAGAGCAAGACGGTTTCGTAGAAGCTGTTTAATAAGGCGTGATGGTTTCCATCCCCCTTATTTGCCAATAAGATAATTGGTGAGCAGGGGCCAATCGGCCCCTGTTTTATAAATGCAATATTAGTCGAATTAAATTAGAGGATTTAACAATGGCAATTACTGCTGCCCAAGTTAAAGAACTTCGTGACCGCACTGGCGCTGGCATGATGGACTGTAAGAATGCACTGACTGAAACTGACGGTGACATCGAACTAGCAATTGATAACATGCGTAAAAGCGGCGCCGCGAAGGCTGCTAAAAAATCAGGTAACATCGCTGCTGACGGTACAATTCTAATCAAGAATGGCGACGGTTTCGCTGCACTATTAGAAGTTAACTGCCAAACTGATTTCGTTGCAAAAGATTCAAACTTCCTAGCATTCGCTAACTCAGTGTTAGACGTTGCTGCTGCATCTAAAGTGACTATCGAAGACTTAAAAACACAGTTTGAAGAAACGCGTGTTGCGCTAGTAACTAAAATCGGTGAAAACATCAACGTTCGTCGCGTTGAGTATATCGAAGGTGCAAACCTAGCATCTTACCGTCACGGTGATCGTATTGGTGTTGTTGTAGCCGGCGAAGCTGATGAAGAAACGCTAAAGCACATCGCAATGCACGTTGCTGCTTCTAAGCCAGATTTCGTTAACCCTGAAGATGTTCCTGCTGAACTTGTAGCAAAAGAGCAAGCGCTTCAAATCGAAATCGCGATGAATGAAGGCAAGCCTGCTGAAATCGCTGAGAAGATGGTTTTCGGTCGTATGAAGAAGTTCACTGGTGAGATATCTCTTACTGGTCAAGCTTTCATCATGGAACCTAAGAAAACGGTTGGCGAAATTCTTAAATCGAAAGGCGCTAAAATAACCAATTTCGTTCGTTTAGAAGTGGGTGAAGGTATCGAGAAAAAAGCAGAAGATTTTGCTGCTGAAGTAGCTGCACAAATTGCAGCGACTAAAAAAGCGTAATCGCTTTTATCTAAATACCCTAAGACCGCAGCAACCGCTGCGGTTTTGTTATGATCAGGATGAAAATTATGAGCACCAATCCAAAACCGGCGTTTAGACGCATTCTGCTTAAATTAAGCGGTGAAGCATTAATGGGTGAAGAAGGCTTCGGCATTGACCCAAAAGTACTTGATCGTATGGCACAAGAAGTGAAAGAGCTTGTTGAACTTGGAATTCAAGTTGGTGTGGTTATTGGTGGTGGTAATCTATTTCGTGGCGAAGGCTTAGCAAAAGCAGGCATGAACCGCGTAGTGGGCGATCACATGGGTATGTTAGCAACCGTAATGAATGGCTTAGCCATGCGTGATGCCTTGCACCGTGCATATGTTAATGCCCGCCTTATGTCTGCTATCCCGCTCAAAGGTGTATGCGATGACTACACCTGGACAGAAGCAATTAGTTTATTAAAGTCTGGTCGAGTGGTGATTTTTGCCGCGGGTACCGGTAATCCATTTTGTACAACGGATTCTGCAGCATGTCTACGTGGTATTGAGATTGAAGCTGAAGTGGTACTAAAAGGTACTAAAGTAGATGGTGTATACTCTGCAGACCCGATGAAAAACCCTGAAGCGGTTAAATATGAAACGCTTACTTTTGCGGAAGTCCTTGAATCAGAATTAAAAGTAATGGATCTTGCTGCATTTACTATGGCGCGTGATCATAATATGCCTATTCTTGTCTTCAATATGAATAAGCCAGGTGCACTTCGCCGGGTGATTATGGGTGAACAAGAAGGTACGATTATTAGCAGTAAAAAACCTGCTTAATCACAGACACAAAAAATATTACATTATATAATTTAAATGTTTGAGCCGTTTTATTGCATGTGTCATTCTTAGGCTAATGCTCAGACACAGATGAATTTGTGACAAAAAGGAAATTATTGTGATTGATACTATTATGTTAGATGCGCGTGAGCGTATGAGTAAATGCGTTGAGTCTACTAAAAACCAAATGGCGAAAGTTCGCACCGGTCGTGCACACCCAAGTTTATTAGATTCTATTCAGGTTTCTTGCTATGGCTCTACGTCACCCCTTAATCAAGTGGCTAACGTGGGTGTAGAAGACTCTCGTACATTAACTGTAAACGTGTTCGATAGATCGATAGTTCAATCGGTAGAAAAAGCAATCATGAGCTCTGATTTGGGCTTAAACCCGATGACTGCCGGTGCAACGCTACGTATTCCGTTACCTTCGTTAACTGAAGAACGTCGTAAAGACTTCATCAAAGTGGTCCGTAACGAAGCAGAAAACGGCCGTATTGCTATTCGTAACGTGCGTCGTGATGCGATCAGTGAAGTCAAGAAGCTTGAAAAAGCCAAAGACTGTACTGAAGATGATGTTCGTCGTAGTGAAGATGAAGTGCAAAAGCACACTGATTCATCTATCAAAAATATTGATCAAATTCTAGCAACGAAAGAAAAAGAGTTGATGGAAGTATAATCTGTCAATTTAGACGCTAGAGTTAACACGCCGTGTAAGGGTATACTACACGGCGTTTGTTTTTATAAAGGATTGTCGTAGATGTCTTCTACAGTTGAGTTTGAATCAGACCCTAAAGCCGATTCGGAGTTAATGACTTCGCAATTGCTGCCAGGACAATTATCTGATGTGGTAAAACAATCTCTGCCTAAGCATGTTGCGATTATTATGGACGGCAATGGCCGCTGGGCACAACTGCAGGGTAAAGCGCGGGTTTTTGGTCATAAAGCGGGTGTTAAAGCGGTGCGTCGTGCGGTAAGTACTGCAAGTCAACTTGGTATTGAATCATTAACCTTGTTTGCATTTTCCAGTGAAAATTGGCGCCGACCAGATAAAGAAGTCAGTTTGCTAATGGAACTGTTTTTTACAGTGTTACAACGTGAATTAAAATTACTCGACAAAAACCAAGTTAAGCTCAATATTATTGGTGATATCAGTCGCTTTTCGCCTCGCTTGCAAAAGCAAATTGCGTCGGCTCAAGACAAAACGGCTGCCAATACCGGTTTGATATTAAATGTGGCGGCGAACTATGGCGGACGTTGGGATATCTTGCAAGCAGCACAAAAATTAGCCGAAAAAGTTGAAAGTGGTGAAATCAGCAGCAGTCAGATGACTGAAGAAGCATTAAATGAACATTTGTGCATGCAAAGTCAGAGCGAAGTTGATTTAATGATCCGAACTGGCGGTGACTACCGCATTAGTAATTTTGTATTATGGCAGGCCGCCTATGCCGAGTTTGTGTTTACTGACACTCTATGGCCTGACTTTGATGAGCAAGCATTTCGAAATGCCATTGCCATTTTTGCCCGTCGGCAGCGCCGTTTTGGTTTGACCGGGAGTCAAATTGAAGAGATACGCGCAATATAAATCTTAAGAGGATTAGTTTCTTGCTAAAACAACGAATAATAACAGCATTGTGGTTAATCCCAATTGTACTCGGGGCTATATTTTTACTATCAGCAAATGTGTTTGCTTGGGTGTTAGTGCCAGTGTTTTTAATTGCAGCAAAAGAGTGGGGCAGTTTTATTGACCCAAGCTGTAATGTCACCCAGTGGTCTTTTACCGCGACACTCGGTCTTTTACTCATAGCGCTTAATTTAGCTGTACCCATTGATGTGTTGTGGTTTAAAGGGCAATTACACCCTATGTACCTTGCCATTATCACTATCGGTGTATTTTGGTGGATAGTCAGCAGCGTATTGGTGTTTAGTTTTCCTAAAAGTGCCAAAATATGGAAAGACAGCCCAATGTTGAAATCCATGTTTGGCCAGTTAACACTCATACCGTGTTTTGCCTCTTTGATCGCGCTTAAATCATTAAGCAGCAACGTTCACCCCTATTATGGTGGTGCATTAGTGTTTCTTGTCATGCTAGTGGTTTGGGCTACGGATACGGGGGCTTATTTTGCTGGCCGTAAGTTAGGTAAGCATAAATTGATGCCGAGTGTGAGCCCAGCTAAAACACTTGAGGGCTTAGTGGGTGGCTTAATTACCACTATGGTTGTGGTTGCGGGTATTATGTATGTCGCGCCAGAACAAGAGTTAGGCTTGCTCATTGTGGTCACGTTAGTCACTGCGCTGGCATCTGCTTTTGGCGATTTGTCTGAAAGCATGTTTAAACGTGCTGCTAACATTAAAGATTCAGGCTCTATTTTACCTGGTCACGGTGGTGTTTTGGATCGTATCGACAGTTTAACCGCAGCACTGCCAGTATTTACCTTTATCTATATCACCCTGTGGATGTAATACCAATGCAGAATATAGTGATTTTAGGGGCAACAGGCTCAATAGGTGCAAGCACTTTAAGCGTGATTGTAAATAACCCTACCGATTTTCATGTCCATGGATTAGTGGCCAATGCCAGTGTTAATAAAATGCTGGCCTTGTGCATCACCCATCAGCCTGAATATGCTCATATGGTGGCCGAGAGCGCTGCTATGCAGCTGAAAGCATTATTACCTAAAAACTGCATTACTCAAGTGACGACAGGGGCTGAGGCTCTGAACGCGTTAGTGACAGACAGTCGCACTGATACCGTTATGGCGGCCATTGTTGGTGCTGCTGGTTTAGTGCCGACATTTGATGCCGTTAAAGCGGGTAAACGGGTGTTGTTAGCCAACAAAGAAGCATTAGTGATGTCGGGTGAGTTATTTATGCACACGGCTAGAGCATCGGGAGCAACCGTTTTACCTGTCGACAGCGAGCATAATGCGATTTTTCAATGTTTACCGACTAATGTACAAGCCCAGTTAGGCTATTGCGATCTGACTGCCAATGGCATCTCACATATTTTATTAACCGGTTCTGGTGGGCCGTTTTTAAACACTGATTTAACCACCCTGAGTGCGATGACGCCTGCTCAGGCGTGTAATCACCCTAATTGGTCTATGGGACCTAAAATCTCTGTTGATTCAGCCACTATGATGAATAAAGGTTTAGAGTTTATCGAAGCCCGCTGGCTATTTAACACGCAGGCTGAACAACTCAAAGTGGTCATTCACCCGCAAAGCGTGATTCATTCAATGGTGCAGTACCGAGATGGCTCTGTTATTGCGCAAATGGGTAACCCCGATATGCGTACACCCATTGCTCATTCTATGAGCTATCCGCAAAGAATTGACGCTGGCGTTGAACCTTTAGACTTTTTCAAAGTCGGACAATTAAGCTTTTGTGAACCTGACTTCAGTCGTTTTCCCTGTTTGCGTTTAGCCATGCAAGCCTGTGAACAAGGGCAAGAAGCCACCACAGTATTAAATGCTGCTAACGAAGTTGCCGTTGATGCTTTCTTAAAGGGTCAGATCCGTTTTACTGATATTGCAACTATAAACGCACGTTGTTTAGACCAGGTACAACAAACTCGCTTAGCCAGTATTGACGATATTTTACAGTTAGATGCACAAACACGCACGACAGCAATGTCTGCCATTAAAGCACTTAATTAGTTCAGAGGAATAATGATAGATTTTTTTTGGAGCTTAGGTTCTTTTATTGTCGCTTTAGGTATTTTGATTACCGCACACGAATATGGCCACTTTTGGGTTGCCCGTCGCTGTGGTGTTAAAGTCGAGCGCTTCTCTATTGGTTTTGGCAAAGCGATTTGGCGCAAAGTGGGTAAAGATGGCACTGAATATGTTGTCGCCATGATCCCACTCGGTGGCTATGTCAAAATGCTCGATGAGCGCGTTGAAGAGGTGCCTGAACATCTACTTGATCAAGCGTTTAACCGTAAAACAGTGTGGCAGCGTATTGCGATTGTGTCAGCAGGCCCCATTGCTAACTTTATTTTTGCTATTTTGGCCCTATATGTCATGTACCTTATTGGTACTCCGTCGATAAAACCGGTCATTGACAGTACCAAGTTAGATAGCCCTGCCAGTGTTATTCGCTTGGTTGAGCCGCAACAGATTATGGCAGTATCAGGACGCAAGGTACGCACTTGGCAAGAGGTTAACTTAGCCTTAGTCGGTCATATTGGTGACGACAGTATTGAGTTAACCTTGGCGCCACTATCTGAATTATCAGGCATGGATATGCCGGCTCGCACCGTAAAACTTGATACCCGCCAGTGGGCATTTGATCCCGAAAAAGAATCTCCTATAACCTCATTAGGTTTGGGTATTTTTCGCCCTGGGATCGATCCAACCATTGCCGCAGTCAGTAAAAACAGTGCGGCAGAGCAAGCAGGTATTAAAGTTGGCGATAAATTAGTCAACATTAATGACACGCCATACAGCGATTGGAATACGTTTGTTGATGTGGTACAAAGCTCTGCTAACAAAAATATTAATATGACATTGATACGTCAAGGTGAACTCATCAATGTTAATGTTGTGCCAAAAGCACAACAAAATCCTGACGGTGAGACTATCGGGATTGTTGGAATTAGCCCAACCCAAGACCAATGGCCTGATAATATGCGCTTTGAGCTTGAGTATGGCATAGTAGATTCGGTTATTGCTGCAGCTGACAAAACGTGGCAACTCGTTGTCGTCAGCTTTAAGATGATCGGGAAATTATTTACCGGCGATGTATCGGTGAAAAATCTTAGTGGTCCTATTTCGATTGCACAAGGCGCAGGCGCCAGTGCAAGTTACGGCTTAGTGTACTTTCTAGGTTTTATTGCGCTCATCAGCGTTAACTTAGGCATTATTAACTTAATGCCTCTGCCAGTGCTCGATGGTGGACACTTGCTGTATTACTTTATAGAAGTGATTACTGGTAAGCCTGTACCCGAAAAGGTGCAGGAAATAGGTTTCAGGTTTGGCGCAGCTTTGCTGCTAATGTTGATGGGTGTAGCCTTATTCAACGATTTTGCCCGACTCTGAGCAAGGACAGACTAATAATTAGAAGTGCTCTATGAGATTTAATAAAATTTTTGCCTCGATGTTATTCGTCGGCGCGTCTTTTTCAGGGAATGGTTGGGCAGAGTCTTTCCAACCTTTTGAAGTGACCGACATCCAAGTAGAAGGTCTGCAACGAGTTGCTCTCGGTGCAGCACTATTGAGTTTACCTGTGAAAGTAGGTGACACGGTAGATGAAGTTAAATTACAGCAAGCGATTAAGAGCCTTTACGGTTCAACCAATTTTGAAAACATCAGTGTCAGTCATGAAGACGGTATACTTTTTGTCACGGTTAAAGAGCGTCCTACTATCAGTATTATCTCGTTTGAAGGTAATAAAGATATCAAAGACGAACAGTTACAAGAAAGTCTTGACGGTTCTGGTGTTAAAGCGGGCGAATCACTTGATAGAACCATGTTGTCAGGCATTGAAAAAGGCTTGCAAGATTTCTATTACGGTGTGGGCAAATACGGCGCCAAAGTTGAAGCGCAAATCATCAACTTACCTCGTAACCGTGTTGAGCTTAAATTTAAGTTTACCGAAGGTTTAGCGGCTGAAATTCGCCAAATTAACGTGGTAGGTAACACAGTGTTTTCTGACTCTGAGCTCATCAGCATGATTGAGCTTAAAGACTATGTGGCATGGTGGGATTTATTTGGTGAGCGTCGCTACCAAAAGCAAAAGCTACAAGCTGACTTAGAAACAATCAAAACCTATTACCATAATCAAGGCTATATTCGTTTTGAAGTCACCTCAACACAAGTGGCGATGACACCGGACCGTAAAGGTTTGTACATCACTATTAATGTGGATGAAGGCGAAACGTACAAGGTAAAAGAAGTTAACTTAATTGGTGACCTTATGGGCCGCGAAGAGTTAATGAAAGCTATTTTGCCAATCAAAGCAGGCAATATGTACAACGGTGCCGATGTAACATTCACCGAAGAAATGTACAGTAAATATCTTGGCCGTTTTGGTTATGCTTATCCTGAAGTGAAAACCTATCCTGAAATTGATGATGAATCCAAAGAAGTGGTACTCAACATCAATATCAAGCCAGGTAAGCGTGTTTATGTTCGCTCAATTAACTTTACCGGTAACACGGTAACCAAAGACGAAGTACTGCGTCGCGAATTACGTCAAATGGAAGGGGCGTGGTTGAATTCTGCTCAGATTGAGCAGTCTAAACTTCGCCTTAACCGTTTAGGTTATTTTGAAACCGTTGATGCCGAAACAATTCAAGTGCCAGGCAGTGACGATTTAGTCGATGTGGCCATCGCAGTAAAAGAGCAGCCATCAGGTTCGTTTAACGCCGGTGTGGGTTATGGTACTGAATCAGGTGTGAGCTTGCAGTTTGGGGTTGAACAAAATAACTTCCTTGGTACAGGTAACCAAGCGGGTATTAGTATCAATACTAATAAATACTCGCGCAGTGCTAACTTGTCTTTCACCAATCCATACTTTACTAAAGATGGTGTGAGTTTAGGCGGCAGTGTGTATTGGAACGAATTTGATGCCAACGAGGCTAACCTTGAGCGCTATAAGAATCAATCTTATGGTGTTGCATTAAACTCAGGATTTCCGATTAATGAATCCAACCGTTTAAACGGTGGTATTGGTTATCGTCATAATACTATTTCAGAAATATCGGCTTATGAACAAGCATTGCGTTTCTATAATGTGTATCGTGAAACGGATGATGCAAACTCAGACTTAAGCTTTGATAACTTTGAATTGAATGCCGGTTGGTATCGCAGCACACTTAACCGTGGTACGTTCCCGACAGACGGTTCATCGCAACGTTTAAGCGGTAAAATGACCGTGCCGGGTTCTGATTTGCAGTACTTTAAAACGGATTTTGACACCAATTTCTACTTCCCGCTGACACCTCAACATGGGTTTGTATTTTTGGCTCGCGCCCGTTTAGGTTATTCAAACGGTTATGGTCAATTTAACGACAACGATCAAATCTTACCGTTCTGGGAAAACTATTACTCTGGTGGTAGCAGCTCGTTACGTGGCTTTAAGTCGAACTCAGTCGGTCCACGTTCGTTCTATTTATATCGTGGTAGTGAACAATGTGCTCCGGACGTTTCTGGTGATGGTTGTAGTTTGCCGGGTGATCCTAATACGATTCAGGTGAGCCAAGGTCGCTCGATTGGTGGTAATGCGATTGCGACAGCCAGCTTTGAAATGATCGTGCCGACGCCGTTCCTCGATGAAGCATACACTAACTCAGTGCGGACCAGTTTCTTCGTCGATGCCGGTAACGTATGGGATACCGAGTTCGATTATGATTCGTATCGCACTCTGCCAGCGGATCAGTTTATTAAGTTAGAAGATTATAGTGATCCTGAGCGCATACGTGCCTCGTGGGGTATGAGCGTACAGTGGTTATCGCCAATGGGTCCTATGGTATTCAGTTTAGCTTGGCCACTCAAAGAGTATGAAGATGATGAGACAGAGATTTTCTCATTCAATATTGGCAAAACGTTCTAAAACAAATACACTCGGCATGTTTAGCTGATAACGACAATTTTAACAAGGAGTCTACTTTGAAAAAGATGGTAAATCGCGCATTAATTACATTGGCATTATTTGCTACCCCTATGCTAGCCCAAGCGGAAAAACTCGCGGTGGTTGATATGGGTGAGGTGTTTGAACAGCTGCCACAGCGCGAACAAATTTCTAAATCATTAAAAGCTGAGTTTGGTGATCGTGTTGCTGAAGTCCAAAAAATGCAGGAGGAAATGCGTTCTTTGGTCGAAAAGCAACAACGTGACGGCGCCTTAATGAGCGACACACAAAAGACTGATTTAGTCCGTAAAATGGAATCATTAAAATCTGAATTCCAATTAAAAGGCAAAGCATTAGACGAAGACATGCGTCGTCGTCAAGGTGAAGAGCAAAACAAGCTATTAGTTCTAGTTCAAAAAGCCATTAATACCATTGCTGATAAAGAAAAATACGACATGGTGCTGCAACGTGGCGCAGTTATTTTTGTTAAGCCAGAAGCTGACATTAGCAGCAAAGTGGTAGAAGCCTTAAGCAAAGGCAAATAATAAGTATGCAGAAAGTGACTTTAAAAGAGCTTAGCCAATTATTGGGCGCAACGGTTAAAGGTGATGGATCACTGGAAATTACTAGTGTAGCCACCCTTGAACATGCAATCCAAGGTCAACTCTCTTTTTTAGCCAATAGTAAATACCGTGCTCAGCTTGAGGCAACTCAAGCTAGTGCGGTATTGCTAAGCGAAAAAGAAGCAAGTGGTTATCATGGTAACGCCCTGATTGTTAGCGATCCTTACGTGGGGTTTGCTCGAGTAGCGCAATTACTTGATACCACCCCAAAAGAAACGCCTGGTATTCATCCTTCGGCCCAAATAGATGCATCAGCCAATTTAGGTGACGGTGTGGCTATCGGTGCAAATGCGGTGATTGGCGCCAAGGTTATTTTGGGTGAAAATGTTCAGATTGGTCCAGGTTGCGTCGTAGGTGAAGCCAGTATTATTGGTTCAGATTCACGCCTTTGGGCGAATGTTACCGTTTATCATAATGTACATATTGGCCACAATTGCATCATTCATTCCGGTTCTGTTATTGGTTCGGATGGATTTGGGTATGCAAATGAGCGCGGTAATTGGATTAAAATCCCCCAAACAGGTGGCGTGCGCATAGGTAATTATGTCGAAATAGGTGCATGCACCAGTGTTGATCGTGGCGCGCTGTCGCACACCGAGATACACGATGGTGTGATCATCGACAATCAAATTCAAATTGCCCATAATGTCATCATTGGGCAAAACACCGCAATTGCAGGTGGGTCTATAATTGCAGGGAGTTCTACCATAGGTAAATACTGCATTATTGGTGGTGGTAGTGCTGTTGCTGGACATCTCAGTATCGCTGACGGTGTACATGTTAGCGGAGGAACCAATGTGACTAGCATCATTCGCGATAAAGGTGTGTATTCGTCCGCGACTGTCGCAATGGAAAACAAACTGTGGCGTCGGAACACGGTGCGCTTTCGTCAATTAGATGAACTATTTAACCGCGTGAAAACCCTCGAGAAAAGTGCTAAGGGCACAGAATAATTGTAATTCGGCCTTATTAAAGGAATGTAGTGTGTCAAATCAATTAAACACCATGGATATTAAAGAGATACTTAAATATCTACCTCATAGATATCCATTTTTGTTGATTGATCGTGTATTGGATTTTACCGTGGGTGAGCAATTACATGCGATTAAGAATGTCACGATTAATGAGCCATTTTTTCAGGGACATTTCCCTATACAACCCGTTATGCCAGGTGTGCTTATTTTAGAAGCCATGGCACAAGCAACGGGTTTACTTGCTTTTAAAACCATGAGCACTGAGCCGTCGCCAGAAGTATTGTATTATTTTGCCGGTATTGATAAAGCACGTTTTAAACGTGTTGTTGAGCCGGGCGATCAAATACATTTTCACGTTAAAATGATTAAAGAGCGTCGTGGTATTGGTGTGTTTATTGGTCAAGCCTTGGTTGATGGTGAACTGGTTTGTTCAGCTGAAATTATGTGCGCACGCAGAGAGATTAAGAAGTGATAGATAAATTAGCATTTGTTCACCCAACAGCCAAAATTGGTAACAATGTCACTATTGGTCCTTGGACCTATATTGGTGAGAATGTTGAAATCGGCGACGACACATGGATAAATTCGCATGTTGTGGTTAAGGGGCCAACGGTTATCGGTAAAGGTAATCGTATTTTTCAATTCGCTTCGGTTGGCGAAGAGTGTCAAGACAAAAAGTATGCCGGCGAACAAACGCGCTTAATTATCGGTGACAATAACATTATTCGTGAGTCGGTCACTATTCACCGTGGTACCACCCAAGATAAGGGTGAAACCCGCATAGGGTCTAATAACCTGTTAATGGCGTATGTACATATTGCCCATGACTGTGTTGTTGGTGATAACGTTATTATGGCTAATAATGCGTCAATTGCGGGTCATGTGCACGTTGGCGATTGGGTTATTTTGGGTGGCATGACCGGTGTGCACCAGTTTGTACATATCGGTGACCATGCTTTTACCGCTGGAGCGTCACTTATTTTACAAGACGTACCGCCATTTGTGATGGCAGCAGGTTCTCCTGCTGTACCTCGTGGATTAAATTTAGAAGGCCTAAAACGCCGTGGTTTTACCAAAGAAAGCCAGCGGGCAATCTTTAATGCGTATAAAGCAGTATTTCGTAAGAGCTTAACCATTGAAGAAGCCAATGCCGAATTGGCTGAGTCTGCTGAAAAGGACGTAAATGTAAAAGCGTTCGTGGATTTTGTAAATCACTCCGCTCGCGGCATCATTCGATAGACGGAAACGATGACCAACTCTTCCCCAAAAGTATTTGCCATTGTCGCCGGAGAACTCTCCGGCGATATTTTAGGTGCCGGTTTAGTTCATTCACTCAAGCAACGCTATCCTGATGCGCGTTTTATTGGCATTGGTGGCCCTCGTATGCAAGCTCTTGGGTTTGAAAGTCTATTCCCAATGGAAGAACTGTCGATCATGGGCTTAGTCGAAGTGTTATCACATTTACCTCGACTGCTTCATATTCGCTCAAGTCTCGTGAAACACATTACTGAATTAGCCCCAGACTGCTTTATTGGCATTGATGCGCCCGATTTTAATATTGGCCTAGAGCTTAAATTAAAAGCCAAAGGGATTAAAACCGTGCATTACGTCAGTCCATCAGTGTGGGCTTGGCGACCAAAACGGATATTTAAAATCGCCAAAGCCACGCATATGGTGTTGTCGTTATTGCCGTTTGAAAAGGCCTTTTATGACAAGCATCAAGTGCCTTGTACCTTTGTTGGCCATACACTTGCGGACGATATTCCGATGCACAGTGATAAGCTGGCCGCACGGCAGCTATTAGGATTAGATCCCAATGCTGAATACCTAGCTGTGCTGCCGGGTTCCAGAGGCGGTGAGCTAAAGCAATTAGCTGAACCGTTTGTCAAAGCCGCTCAGCTCGTAAAACAAGCCTATCCAGACATCAAATTTGTCACTCCAGTGGTTAATGATGCTCGTCGGCAACAATTTATTGCTGCGCTTGCGCAGTTTGCTCCCGATTTAGAAGTCACCATTATCGAAGGTCAATCTCGTGAGGTGATGGCTGCCGCTGATTGTATTTTATTGGCTTCTGGCACTGCGACTCTAGAGGCTATGTTGGTTAAACGCCCAATGGTGGTGGCTTATCGTGTTAGCCCCATTACCTACGCGATTGGCATCCGTATGATGAGTATCACCAACTATTCGCTGCCCAACTTATTGGCAAACGAAACGATAGTACCAGAATGTATGCAAGCTAATTGCCAGCCGCAGTTGATTGCAGATGAGGTGATCAAGCAACTCAACCAAGATTTTACGCCACTTAATACAAAGTTCGAACAGTTGCATCAATTACTTAAGTGTAACGCCAGCGAGCGAGCTGCCGATGCCGTGGTGGCATTATTGCAAACGCAGTAACCTGACTAGGATAAGCTAACATGTTGACATTACCGGTTGTGATAAAAAATATTACCCCTGAGCAAGTGGCCATCATTTCACAAGGGCTGGTTGCCGGTGTTGACGAGGTAGGACGTGGTCCATTGGTTGGTGATGTGGTAACGGCTGCTGTGATCTTAGATCCAAGTAACCCCATTGTTGGACTCAATGATTCAAAAAAACTGAGTGAGAAACGCCGTAATGCTTTATATCAAGTGATTATGGAAAATGCATTATGTGTCAGTGTCGGCCGTGCAAGCCCTGTTGAAATTGATCAGTTAAATATTTTACATGCCACCATGCTGGCAATGCAGCGCGCCGTTGCTGGCTTAAGCCTTCAACCTGAACGAGTATTAGTCGATGGTAATCGGGTGCCCGATTTTGGCATAGCCAGTCATGCAATCATAAAAGGTGACGGATTAGTGGCTGCCATCAGTGCAGCATCCATTATTGCCAAAGTCACTCGTGATGCAGAGATGGACACCTTAGACAGTCAGCACCCACAGTATGGTTTTGCTAAGCATAAAGGTTATCCGACCAAAGCGCACTTTGAAGCATTAGCCTTGTATGGCGTGTTAGCGGAACATCGTAAGAGTTTTAAACCTGTCGCCCAGCGCATTTTGCTTCAGGATACATTTTGATAATACCCAGATTAACCGACTAAATCGTTGGAGAAAGTCGCTTAGTTTGGTAGTCTAAATCCCGCTTTTTCGTGTTATTACATTCATCTTTTTCGAAGAAAATTAATCTATGTCCGATCCTCGTTTTGTTCATTTGCGCGTCCACAGTGATTATTCAATGTCAGATGGCGTTGCCAAAGTGAAACCGATTATTGCTGCTGCTGAAAATCAGGGTATGGCAGCGATAGCGTTAACCGATCAAAACAACTTTTGTGGTTTGGTAAAGTTCTACAGTGCTTGTCATGGCGCCGGTGTTAAACCTATTATTGGTGCCGACTTTTGGGTGCAAACCCCAGGTTTTGAAAAAGAATTTTGTGCCTTAACCATTATCGCGATGAACAATGAAGGCTACCAAAATCTGACGCAATTGATCAGTGAGGCCTATCTTCGCGGTCATGTCCAAAATCGAGTGGTGATAGACCAAGACTGGCTGATTAAATTTAACACTGGCTTGATTATTATCTCCGGTGCCAGAGATGGCGACGTGGGTAAGGCATTATTAAAAGGCAATCAAAACCAAGTTGACTCATTAATTGAATTTTATCAGCAGCATTTTGAAGACCGTTATTATATCGAGCTTATCCGCACAGGCCGTGCAGATGAAGAACGCTATTTACACATGGCGGTTGGGTTAGCATCATCAAAAGGCTTGCCTGTTGTCGCCACTAACCAAGTGGTTTTTTTAAAGCAAGACGATTTTGAGGCCCATGAAATTCGGGTGGCTATTCATGATGGTTTTACCTTAGTCGATCCACGCCGTCCCAAAACCTATAGCGATCAACAATACCTGCGCACCGAAGATGAGATGATCGCGCTGTTTGCCGATATTCCGTCGGCGATCCAAAATAGCGTTGAAATTGCCAAACGCTGCAATGTCACCATTCTATTAAACGAATATTTTCTGCCCAATTTCCCTACGGGTGACTTATCCATCGAAGATTTCTTGGTTAATGTGTCACAAAAAGGCCTAGAAGAACGTCTCGAATTTTTATTTGCTGATCCACTCGTTCGTGCCGAAAACCGTGGCGGGTATGATGAACGTCTCGAAATTGAGCTGAAAGTGATTAACCAAATGGGTTTTCCTGGTTACTTCCTTATTGTGATGGAGTTTATTCAATGGGGCAAAGACAATGACATTCCGGTTGGACCTGGTCGTGGTTCTGGAGCCGGATCGTTAGTGGCTTATGCACTAAAAATTACTGACTTAGATCCACTGGAATACGACTTACTGTTCGAGCGTTTTTTGAACCCTGAACGAGTCTCGATGCCCGATTTTGACGTCGACTTTTGTATGGACCGTCGTGACGAGGTCATTGACCACGTTGCCGAGTTATATGGTCGAGAAGCGGTATCGCAGATTATTACGTTTGGTACTATGGCGGCCAAAGCGGTTGTTCGAGATGTTGGCCGCGTGTTAGGTCATCCATACGGTTTTGTTGAACGTCTAACCAAAATGATCCCTGCAGAACCTGGAATGACACTGGCTAAAGCCTTTGAAGTCGAGCCATCGCTTCCTGAAGCCTATGATGGTGATGAAGATGTAAAAGAGCTTATCGACATGTGTCGTCGTTTAGAAGGGGTGACTCGTAACGCCGGTAAGCATGCGGGCGGGGTGGTTATTGCCCCCACTCGGATTACTGATTTCGCGCCATTATATTGCGATGCCGAAGGCTTAAACCCGGTGACTCAATTTGATAAAAACGATGTAGAAACGGCCGGTCTGGTTAAGTTCGATTTCTTGGGGCTGCGTACCCTAACGATTATCGACTGGGCACTCAAAATGGTTAACCGAGTGCAAAAGCAAAAAGGCCTCGATAATATCCGTATCGACGCGATCCCATTGGATGATCCTGCCTGTTTTAAACTGTTACAGCGTTACGAAACAACGGCCGTATTCCAGCTGGAATCTCGCGGCATGAAAGACTTGATTAAGCGTCTGAAACCCGACTGTTTTGAGGATATGATCGCACTGGTGGCTTTGTTCCGCCCAGGGCCTCTTCAGTCAGGCATGGTAGATAACTTTATTGAACGTAAGCATGGACGTGAGGAAGTCTCATACCCAGATGCCGATTATCAGCATGAGTCTTTAAAAGAACTACTGGCTCCGACTTATGGCATCATTTTGTACCAAGAGCAGGTGATGCAGATTGCTCAGGTATTGTCGGGGTATACCTTGGGCGGCGCGGATATGCTGCGTCGTGCAATGGGTAAGAAAAAACCTGAAGAAATGGCCAAGCAACGTGGCACATTTAAAGAAGGGGCCATTAATAACGGCATAGACGGCGACCTGTCGATGAAAATCTTCGACTTGGTAGAAAAATTTGCTGGCTACGGTTTTAACAAATCTCACTCTGCCGCTTATGCGTTAGTCTCTTATCAAACCTTGTGGCTTAAAACCCATTATCCCGCTCAATTTATGGCAGCGGTAATGTCTGCCGACATGGACAATACCGACAAAATTGTCACCTTAGTGGATGAATGTGAGCGAATGGGCTTGCCGTTAATTCCACCCGATGTGAACAAAGGCTTATTTAAGTTTACCGTTGATGATGATCTGAATATTGTTTACGGTATTGGCGCGATTAAAGGGGTTGGTGAAGGCCCAGTAGACTCTATTTTAGACGCCCGTAAAAGTGGACCCTTCATCGATCTTTTTGATTTTTGTGCTCGAATTGATTTGAAAAAACTCAATAAGCGAGTGATTGAAAAACTGATCTTTGCGGGGGCATTAGACCACCTTGGCCCACATCGCGCATCAATGATGGCGACCTTGCCACAAGCCATCAGCGCCGCGGCGCAACATGCCAAAGCCGAAGCCATTGGCCAGAATGACATGTTCGGTTTATTGAATAGCGAACCTGAAGACAGCAAACAAAACTTTGTTGAGTGCACGCCTTGGCCTGATAAAATTTGGCTTGATGGTGAGCGCGAAACATTAGGCTTATACCTAACGGGTCACCCGATAAATCAATATTTAAAAGAGCTTAAGCAATACACCAGCGGCCGCTTAAAAGATATTCACCCAACAGAGCGCGGTAAAACCGTTAAAGTGGCAGGGTTAGTGGTCGCTACGCGGGTGTTGCTCACTAAGCGGGGGTCTAAAATGGGTCTGGTCACCTTAGATGATAAAAGTGCCCGCTTAGAAGTGATGTTATTTACCGAACCGTTTGAAAAATTTGGCCAGCTGATTGAAAAAGATCGTATTTTAATTTGTGAAGGCGATGTCAGTTTCGATGACTTCTCTGGTGGCAATCGCATGAATGCCCGTAACATTATCGAAATCGGCGAAGCACGCAGTCATTTTGCTAAAGCTGTTGAAATCAAGGTTGACGCATCGCAAGTGACATCTGAATGGCTAGAAACCTTTGAGCAAACCTTAACCCCTTGGCGAAATGGCGTGGTGCCTTTGACTATTGATTATGCGCAACCCCAAGCCAGCGGTAAAATTACCTTAGGTGATGAATGGCGTGTCAATCCCAGTGACGAGTTGATATTAGCGCTTGAAAGTATGCTCGGCTCGACTAATGTTAAAATCGTATTTAACTAGGCGCATACCATGACCGTAAAACTCTCGGCCTCAGAACCAATGACGGTAGAACAATTGCTCCATTTACTTGAACAAGCGTTAATGCCGCTTGTTCACGTGACAGCATCGCAACATGAACATACGCCTAAGGTCGTGTTGGCTTACAGTGGTGGGGTTGATTCTGAAGTATTAGCGTATGGACTCAGTGCGTTTGCGCAAAAATACCCGCACATAGCCTGCTTACTTATTCATGTGCATCATGGACTCAGCGCCAATGCAGACACTTGGGTACAACACTGTATAACGCGAGCAGGGCATTACCAATTACCGCTGCAAATTGAACGAGTCAAGGTTGATAAAGGCCCAAGACAAAGCTTAGAAGCACAAGCACGCGAGGCCCGTTACCACGCTTTTGAGCGCTACCTCAATCCGGGTGATATTTTACTGACCGCCCATCACCAAGACGATCAACTCGAAACCCTATTATTGGCGTTAAAACGCGGCCAAGGGCCAAAAGGGTTGGCGGCAATGGGCGCGATACAAGCATACCAACAAGCTTGGTTAGTCAGACCGTTATTAGAGATCAGCCGTGATCAAATAGAGCAATTTGCACTTCAATACCGTTTAATCCATATCGAAGATGAAAGTAATCAAGACGACAGCTATGATCGTAACTTTTTACGACTCGATATTATTCCACGCTTAAAGCAGCGCTGGCCCAGTATTGCAGCTACTGCAGCCAGAAGTGCGGCATTATGTGCTGAGCAGCAAGATGTTATAGATGATGAAGTGAGTCATCGCTTACCCGACTGGCTAATAGTGCCAAGCGATACAAATGCACTAATGACCGAATCAACTGGGTTTAAGCTCACTGGGTTTGGTCAATTAAGTGGCGCATGGCAAGCATTACTGTTTCGCGGTTATCTCATCCATTGTGGCGTCAGTTTACCTTCGCAAGCGCAATTACAACAGATACTGTCACAACTGCTAGCGGCAAAAGATGATGCTAATATGTCGATCCAATGGGGCGACTATCAAGTTAAACGGTTTGCAGGCGTGGCATACGCGCTTAACAATAGTGAGCTTGAACCATTAGCGTCCACCCAACTCAGCGCTGATTTTAATAGCCTATTAAATGGCGATGTGGCCGATATGCTGATGGATGTCTGCCAGCATCAATATCATTTAACCCAACAAACAAGGGTTGATAAGCCTTTATTAGTTTTGCCGCCAGCTAACGGCAAAGTCACCCTTCGCTACGGCGGCGTCGGCTCTATTAAGTGCCAGCCGCAATTTGCCTCGTCACAACGTCAAAAACCGCGTGAGTTAAAAAAGCTATGGCAAGAATGCAATATTCCACCTTGGCGACGCCAACAAATCCCACTGATTTTTTATGATGAAGTGTTAGTCGCCGCCATCGGCTTATGGATAGATAAACGTTATGTAGCGCAAACCGGTGAACAAGGGATTAGTTTTTTGATAAAAAGCGCTAAAAAATGATAAAGAGCGATAAAGAGCGATAAAGAGCGATAGAGAGTGATATCAAGCGATATCAAGAGGTGAAAGCGAACGCTTCGCTTAGGGCATGACCTAAGTGCTAGTTCGCTTCGCGGCGAGATGCTATAAAAGTGAATGCTGGGGTAACGGTAGAAACTTAAATATTATCTACTTAGATCATATATTTGCAAAATTTAAGTTGATTTTATAAGTGCAATGAATTAACAATTGCATGCTGTACTGTAAATTATATAGGATCGATCATGGCAAAGGACTTGTCACACGTTAGGCAATATTTTATAGAACTCATCTTATGGTGGGAAGGTTGTATTAATTGTAAAACGCTTGAGCAGCAGTTTTCAATTACTCGACAACAAGCCAATACTGATACCAATCCGCATTAGACTTTACCCATATTGGCCCAGTCTCGTGTGCACAAACTTTTTACCCTGTCCTTACACTGA